>NZ_LT965937.1:0-3773 GCF_900241015.1 Metaprevotella massiliensis
CCCTCTCTATCCTGTCCCAGGGAAGATGATCGGCCAGCTTGACCCAACGGTTAGATTTGCTCAATCCCGAAAGTGACTCCTGAAGTTCAAACAGGTCGTGACTGCGATATTGTGAGTAGTATTTCATATAGATTCTTGAATGTTTTAACATCCAAAGGTAGTCATTTTGGGCGAATTGACCAAATTTTATACAACATAAATAGTTAATTGTCAGATAGTTATAGTTAATTAGCAGACCCTAGATAAACTTTATCTATCCTTTTGTTAGAAATAGGTGTATCGAAAGGAACAGAATATGTTTCAACCAAAGCAAGACAATCATCATCTTGCAAATTTTCGAACCCAACAGTAATATTTATAGGAAAAGTTGTAGGTATATTTTCCTCAACAAGTTTGCACGCATATTCAAATGCTCCTTTTTGGGTAGAAGATATTCTCGTACCTTTATATTTGACATTGATTATAGTTCCACCATAAACATTTCTTGTTGACGGCAAATCTAATTTGATTTTAGAGTTATCAGAGGCATATACAATATTTGGATTTTTCTGTGCGAATCCCAATGTAACCCCAATTAAAAGGGTTATTAAAATAAAAAACTGTCTTTTCATTTTATACATACTTTATTAGTTAATACTTTGTTTGTGTTATTATTGAATATTTTTATTACATATACACCCTTGTTCAAAACGGTTGTATACATAGTAGAATTTTTTGATACTTTTTCTAAAGTACCATTAATATTATAGATATATACGTCTACTGAATTTGGACTTTTAATAATGATTTCTTTATCCTCAACAAACAAATCAACATTGTCACCATATTCTTGACTTATACCTACAGTTGATGGTTTTATTATAGAACTCATAGCTTGACCATACTTATTTATTGTCCAACAATATATACCGTTATCCCAATGTCCGGGATATACTAAAAGTCCAGTATCTGGTATTTCATAAAAAATATCATCAACATGTACACCAATATTATTATTATATTCCGCAATCATAACAATGCCACAATCATAATTTTCCCCATCTATCATTATTCTACATATAGGGAAATCATCTGCCCAATCTGGAACCCAAATTTTAGAGATAGAAATAACAGGGTCTGTTGGTAACACATCAAAAGGAATAAAATCAGAACATATATATTTAGACACCCTATCACTTCCTTCTTTATAATAAATTTTGCAGGCGTAGAAACAACTATCAGGATTAACTTCCTTTAAATCCTCCCAATTATAACCTTGCATGAATTTATTATATGGCTTAGAGAAATAGCAATTGAACATACCAGGGCTGTTCGTGAAAGAAAATTGTTTATCTTTAGACAACGTACAGTAATAGTCTTCACCATTCAATTGCTTAAGATATATTCTCCATTCGACAGAGTCTATTTCAATATTATTATCATTTAGCAATGACAGCGTAACCAAATCACCTGCTTTAATTTTATTTTCGGCTCCATTGTTATTTATTTTTACATCAACATGAAAAATATCATTTTTTTTATTGTTCAGCATCGCAGAAGGATATAAGCAACCAACCTCCATGAATCTTCCTGACTCGCCATAATCATTCTCCAAAGAAACGTCTATATATACTTTACTTCCTTTAACCATAGGTGATACATGAATAGTACCATCAGAATAATCATAACAATTCGTTACACCAGTATCATCAGATACCACTACCGTTCCATTATTGGCCCCCATTCCCTTTATATCAATATCAAACTGATAAAAGTCTTTATTTACATCTCTCACATTAGTAATTCTAACATCTTTAATTAACGGTCTAACATCAAGCGATATAATGCGTGTATATTCTTTGTTTCCAACCTTACATACGATCCTTCCTTGTTGGTATAAAAATTCATCAAAAGATTTTTCTATAATATTTGGAGTAACTACAAAAACCTCTGAGTGAGGCTTCATCGATATATTTTCATACTTACAAGTAATCGTATTATAAATTTGATAAAACCAATCACCTTTTAGTTTCTTACCATCTATAGGATTGACAATGTTAAAAATTTGTTTGTTAAATATAGAACCGCAACCCAATATATCTACACTATCACAGGTAATACATAAATCATGTAGATATGTTTGCCAGCCAATATCAGAAATAACATTTAATGTTTCGTTATTAATATTCATTAATTTGTTTTTTTCTTTTAATGGATATTCCATTATATTATCATATCCCAAGTTGAAATACACACCGCTCTTTTCCGATTCAAAATGCCCACAATTATACATTGCGTATTTGTATTTGTTGGATTTTAAATATAATTTAGAAGAAAAAAATCGTTCAAAATCAATAGGTTTACCTTCCTTTTTAAGTTCAGATAGAAATATCTCATCATTTGTCAGCAGTCTATCAAACGGCGAAGAAAACCGATTAACCTTAAATCCTAGTCCTGAATCACGAATTACAACCGAGCACCCAAATCCAAGAATTCTTGCAATATTTCGTAAGAAAGCGTTTGACATATTTATTGTGCCACTATACGCAGTATCGTATTGCCATGAAGAATCCCAATTCAACAATGCGTTAATTGTTATGGTATCATTAAAGTTCGTCCCTTTATAGAATTGATTGTAAAGGTTATCAGGTAGGGCTTCAAATTCTCCCACTTTGTAACGTGAATATCCTACTTTTGTAGAAATGGCCAAATCAGTATCCATTTTTTCGGATATGCGTACAAAGAAATTTATCGGTTTTTTTATAATAATTCTATCTTCCCATGTATCAATTGCCAACTTAAGACAATGAAGAACGCCCTCTGTCATAAAATAATTATCATCATAATTGACAATAAATTTGCCCATACGAGATTTTATCTTTTTAACGTTATATGATGAAGAGGGGATTTGGGGTTTAATAGTTTTTTCAATTAAATGTAAATGCTTTGCACTTTCATGATATTCAACAATACCACAATGCTCCACTTGTGCATTCAACGTTACATTACAAAAGAATGTCAAACTAACAAATAAAAGTAATGATAACATTTTTTTATTCATAAATTTGTATTTTTTAAGTTGTTCATTTCATAGCATCTTATCTACTATATGGTCAATATTAAAAATAGACTCAATACTCAAGTATTATTTTAAAGATTCATTAGTTTATGAAAACTTGTACAAAGTAAAAAAAAAAAAACATATCACCAAATTTATATATATATTTTCATTAAAACTTTAATATAAATTACGCAAGTTCGGGATAAGAAAATCTTTAGAAAAGTTCCAATTGCCTTGATTTCTCTACGTGTACCGGCAGTGCCTCCGGCTTATTGTCAAAGAAACAATAGGCTGTAAGAGCAGAACAAAAATTCATGATGAAATTAGGCGTATAGCTCATTTTGCAGGATGATTTTGAGAAGTATGTATCCTATAGCTCAAATTGCAGGATGATTTTTTCCGATGTTTCTTCGTTGAAGCAGATTACATATTGTACCTTTGGTTTGCAGTTTGAAGCGTAGTGAAGCTCTGCTGGGGAGCAACTTCATAAGGAATAGAACTGCGCAGATTGACAAGTATGGGCAGGAGTTGCTATCAACGCGGCTCCTGCTTTTTCATACTTAGGGTCTGCTAATTTATTTCTTTCACACAGCCTTGTGGTGTGGTTAATACAGCCTCCATGCTGTCAAAAATGCTCATAATTCTCTTTTGGAAGGTCTTCAAGCCCGATTTTTCGAAAATGAGACAAAGAAGTCCCCTTAGGAACTTCATGATGTTCTTAGCGAAGAAGCAA
>NZ_LT965937.1:3874-12869 GCF_900241015.1 Metaprevotella massiliensis
TCCAAAGTGGAGCCTTCCCATTTTCTTGATCCAGCGTGCCTCTCCGTCCACATTGGGCTTGAGTTTCTCCTTGAGCATAGCTTTCTCGGATTTTAACTTACCCGTTTCTTCATCCCTGTCCTCAACAATCTCATACTCCTTGCGACCACGTGGACGACGGGGACTGTCGGTAATGCTGGCATCGACGATAGCCCCACGTTTGACAATAACACCTTGTTGTTCTAATTGACGGTTAATCTCATTCAGTACCATGTCATAAAGGTCTGCATCTACAAGAATGTTACGGAAACGACATACCGTCGTACTGTCAGGGGCAACATCTTCCAGGCCCAGTCCTACAAAGCGGCTGAAAGACAAACGATCGTTAACCTGCTCCTCAACCTCACCATCACTAAGGCCATACCAAGTACGGATAAGTTCGGTTTTAAAAAGCACAAGACTATCATAGCTCGGACGACCAGTTGCCTTGTTACCTTTGGTGTAGGCGATTTCAATAATACCACGGATTGGATTCCAATCGATAATTTTGTCTATCTGAGAAAAGAAGGTCTGCTTGACCTTACGCTGACCGACTAACAGATCGGCAAAGCTGAGAGAGGAGAGTTGCTGTTTCATACGATAAAGGTACGAAAAAATAATGATATAAGCAAATTTCTAAACTAAGAGTTTTGCAGAGGTCTCGGGACAACATCCAAGATGCTTATGGTGTTCCATATTTGTACCAAGACTTTCGTAAATCGTTGATTATCAGCACATATTAGATTTGAGGAAGAAGATTGGCAACCCCCTGTTGGTTGAACTGCTAAGAAAAGTCAGTCATTGTTTTGCTGAGATTGGGCAGGATTTCTTTGTTATCGGGGCTACTGCGCGAGATATTTTAATTCGGCAGTTAGTAGGTATAAGTTCAGGGAGAAAGACGAGGGATTTAGACCTCGCCATAGCCATTCCCGATTGGGATGCATTCGAAGAGATTAAGCGGGCATTATTAGCACAAGGGTTTCAAAAAGACGGACAGATGTATCAACGGTTCTATGATGGCGACTACGAAATGGACATAGTACCATACGGAGATATAGAAAGAGAAGATGGATACATATACTGGCCTCCTGAGGAGGATATAGCTATGTCCGTTAAGGGGTTTGCTGATGTGCTGAGTGATGCTATTACCGTAACGATTGACAATGAATTTGACATCAAGATAGCATCGTTGCATGGATTATTTGTATTGAAGTTCAATGCTTGGTTAGACAGGAATATCCAAACGAATAAAGATGCCGTAGATATGGCATTCATTCTGGAAAACTATTTCATTGCTAACTTGAATAGGAACTTGCATGCAGAAGTGTATGATTGGGAAGACTTTGATGAGATTGTTGTCGGAGCTTATTGGCTTGCTTATGACATTGTTGGATTTCTATCAAAAGAGCATCTTTTCCACTATAAGCAATGTCTGGGGAATGAGATAGAGAAAAGAGAAAATAGCAGGCTGATACAACAGGTTATAGATAGTAGCAGTGTTTTTTCTTATGAGAAACTGCTCCTCGCATTTCAAAAAATGATTGCCGTATTTGATAAAGTTTTGCATGATGAAGATTCAGATTGAAAGCTTAAGTAGGGTCTGCTAATTTATTTCTTTCATACAGCCTTGTGGTGTGGGTAATACAGCCTCCATGCTGTCAAAAATGCTCATAATTCTCTTTTGGAAGGTCTTCAAGCCCGATTTTTCGAAAAAGAGACAAAGAAGTCCCCTTAGGAACTTCATGATGTTCCTAGCGAAAAAGCAAGCTCCTATCCAAGTGTCAGCCGTTTGGTCAAGTTTCGCTCGGATGTCGTTGGCTCGGTAAACTCTCTTGGTTGTTCCAAATGTGCCTTCCATCTCATTTCGCTCGCCGATGGCTCTCTTCTTGTCCTCTGCGTGTGTGTCGTTCTCTTCCTTGGGCCGCCTGCCCAGTGGGCGGTTGTAGCAATTGACATGGCAGGACTTGATGTGCTTCCTGTTCTCTTTCCCCAGATAGAGCTTGTCGGCCTGAATCTCCCTGGGCAGCATGCCAAAACGCCTTTTGTAGAGTTCCAGCTGCATGCCGAGGTCGGATGATTCGTTATAGGCATCCCAGCTGACATGGTCCACATAGGTGTAGCCGTTGACGATGCTGGCACCAACCTTTGCCCCGAACTCGACCTTGGCCTTTGCCTTGCCCCTGACAATGGGACGGAGATGCGGCTGGTAGATGCTGATGATGCGGTCGGCACATCTGCGGACGTTCTGCTCGAACATCATTTTTTGCTGTTCATACATCTTGAACGCTGCCTGAAGACACTTGTAGTCATGACGGCTGAAGCAAGTAAGAAGTGTGCTTGACTGTTTGCCCAGGAAATCAAGAAACAGCTGGAAGTCTGCCTGCAGGCATCGTATCTGGATTAGTTTTGTCTTGTCAATCAGTCTCTTCCCCTTGCGTTTCTTCTTAATCAGTCCGATGAAGGCCTGGCGGGCTTCCGTGCGGTGGGTCTGCGGTTTCTTCACCTTGTAGCATGCGCAGAACTTGTCAAGCAAGGCGGTCTGTCAGCCTGCTGCCGTCCTCCAACAGGTTGGAATCCGTTGGATAGCGCACCTCGGCGTCGCAGCATGTGGCGTCAATCTTCATCGTACCGCCGTGATCGTTGCCGTCCTCGTCGGTGTGTTCCTTCTTCGGCTTGCTCCCGTCTGTTTCCGCCAGCATCAGGGTCAGCATGTTGAAGAAGTCATGATCGGGTCGCTTGCGGACAAGGACGAACAACCCTGGAACGAATACCGGTCTTTCCGTAAACTTCTCAAGCCCAAGCAGGTACTGCATGTAGGGGTTCTCCTGAATGGCTTGGATGGTTTTCTCATCGCTCAGTTTTTCCACATGCTTCACGATTAGCGCTCCCACCACCATGCGGGCAGGCTTGTTGCCGGCACCGTTGTGACTGTTCCTCAGACGTTTGTTGTATTCCCTCTCTATCCTGTCCCAGGGAAGGTGGTCGGCCAGCTTGACCCAGCGGTTGGATTTGCTCAATCCCGAAAGTGACTCCTGAAGTTCAAACAGGTCGTGACTGCGATATTGTGAGTAGTATTTCATCTCGATTCTTGAATGTTTTAACATCCAAAGGTAGTCATTTTGGGCGAATTGACCAAATTTTATACAACATAAATAGTTAATTGCCAGATAGTTAAGGTTTATTAGCAGACCCTAAATAATCAGATAAAGAAGAAATATATAGCACCAAAAATTACGATTTTTGAAATGGGCGAACCTGTACTGGCAGCAACTTCGTCAAGTGAGAATCCGAGGATGGAAGTCGGAGTAGACGACTGGATCGATGATGAAGAAGTAAACTCAACAAATGCAAAACATTTTTTTCATGTCTGGGAAGATGAAAATAGAGAAGAACTTTAATGATTAAGATACTTTACAACTTGGTTTGGGCTGGAAAAAATTCTTATCTTAAAGCCAATGACAGATTACTTTTCCTTCGGAAAGAGACAGATGAAATGCTACGGAAACAAGGGAAAAGGTAGGCATCCGTTCATTATTTAATGCTTGTTCAACAAAATTGAACAAGCATTAAATAATGAACGAAAAAATTTGCAGTTTGATTTTTGTTCACTATCTTTGCAGTGTTCAATCCTATTGAACGACTATAAATATTGAACAAGATATGTATGGAATACAGATTATAGATCAGGCGGTCAGTGCGATAAGGAGACAGTGGGAGGATTCTCAAGGTGTCATAATCGATGCGCTTCAGCCGGAAACGCCTTCGATGAAACAATACGTCAGAATTATGGGCATAGAGTTCCGATGCCTTGTTGAAAATGAGATAAATGGAACAAATATCCTGCGCATTGAAGAAAAATCAAAGAGCTGTATGGGGACTTACAAGGGACCTGTCATATTGGTTGCAAGATATGTACAGCCATCTGTCTATGGAACTTTGCGTAAAATGGAACTTAACTTTGCTGACACGGCAGGTAACTACAATATACAGTACACGAAGGGCAGGAAAGTGATATTCCACCTTTCTCACACAGGGGAGAAAGCCCCTGTGAATAACAATAAAAACTATCCTATATTCCAAGAAGCAGGCCTGAAGGTAATCTTTTATCTTTTGCAAGCTCCTGAGAATGTGGGTAAATCTTTTCGGGAAATCAAGGAGTATAGTGGAGTTTCGATAGGTACTGTCAAAAATGTGATTGATGAATTGAAAGTCCGTAAGTTTATTCTCGTAACTCAGAAGAAAAGAGTTCTGAAAAAACGTCGTCTTTTGCTCGATTTATGGTCGGAAAACTATCATCAGATATTAAAGCCTAAGTTGCTGTTGAAGCAGCTGGATTTTCGCACGCCAGAACAAAAAGAAAAATGGGAAGAAATAGCATTGCCAAATGGTATGTTATGGGGTGGAGAGTGTGCATCTAATTTATTGAATGGTTACCTTACTCCGGAACTTTTTGAACTCTATACAGAGACACCTTTCTCCAATCTGATGAAGACCGGCGCAACAAGGACTACCGAAGGAGTTATTTATGTATATCAGAAGTTTTGGAAAGGCGATGTAATGCCCTGCATTTTGATATATGCCGATTTAGTAAGTAGCGGAGACAGCCGTTGTATTGAAGCTGCAAATAAATTATTAAAAGATGAACTTTCAGATTTCGAGTAAGTGAAGTAGTCCGAGATAACAAGCAATAATTATCGGAAATCAAATCCGTGTAGCTCAATGAGTTACACGGATTTTCTGTTTTAAGGGGTTTGGAGTTTGTTATCAATTCCTATCGATTTCTATCCAAGACATGTTCCATATTTGTACCGCGACAAAAAAGTCGTAAACAAGCGACTAAAATATACTTATAAATAACAAACATTAAATTAGTTCAGAATTATGCCAGGTATTGCATTAGAAATCAGACGGAAATGCAAAGTGTGTGGGAAAGTCTTCATTGCGAAGACACTTGACTCACAATTTTGCTGCAAGCGTTGTGGTGACGTGTTCCGTAAACGGCAACTCGACGCAAAGAAAAGAGAAGAAACATTGTCTCGTATCATCCTTCAGATTCCAGATGCCAGAGAATACATCTCGGTCAAGGAAGCTGTTGCTATCTTTGGAGTTGAACGTGACACCATCTACAGGCTTATTAGGAAAGGAAGAATCCCAGCTATAAACCTTGGGACTCGTCTTACAAGAATCAAACGTGAGGATTTGGAGAAGCTTATTCCCACGCGCGATACAATTAAAGCAGAAAAGGCCAAAACTATGCCCAAACTATACAATCTCGAACCTGAGAATTGCTATACTGTTGGAGAAATCTGCAAGAAGTATCACATCAATGACAGTTCCGTATGGGCCCATGTTCGTAAATACTCTATCCCATCAAGACAGATAGGCAACTTTGTCTATATACCTAAAGAAGAAATTGATAACCTCTATAAATCAGACGTAAAATGAAGAAAGCAATGCTCCACACCAAGGTGTCCGTCAAACTCCGCAAATCAGAGTTACGCGATGAATGGTATCTTTACCTTGAAGCCTATCCTGTGTTCAAACCAGGCCATGACAAGCCTTGTCGCGAACGCGAGTATCTAAACCGTATTATCACCACCCCTATGTGGGACAAAACTCGTCCTGCCCGTATAGATAAGGATGGTGTCCAGACCTATAAGCCTAAACGGGATATGAATGGCATCATCATCTGTCGTTCAAAGACAGACCGTGAAACATGTATCTTTGTTGACAATGTGCGTAATCTCCGTCAACATGAATACGATAGTGCAGAACTCTACACTGATACAGACCAAGAAATGGTTGAGAAGAAGGCCAAAGGACAGGTAAACTTCATCGATTATTTTGCAAAAGTCACTGAAACCAGACACAAGAAAAGTTCTAAGTCTATCATCGTCAATTGGAATAGAGTGCAGGAACTCATGAAGATCTACACGGAAGGCAAACCGCTTCCATTCTCCAAGATTGACCTACGACTTATAGATAGTTTCAAGACGTTCTTGCTAACAGCTCCACAAGGAGGTGGTAAGTCTGGTATCATTTCTCAAAACACGGCATCCACCTATTTCTCTATATTCAAGGCAGCTGTACATCAAGCGTTTATTGACGGTTATCTTGATGTTGACCTTGCTGCAAAAGTGAAGGGTGTACCAGAAGAAGAGAGTCGCCGAGAATATTTGACCATCGAAGAACTTAACCTTCTTGCTGCAACTCCTTGTAACTATCCCATGTTGAAAAAAGCTGCCTTTTTCAGTGCGTTGACTGGACTTCGGCATTGCGACATCCGTAAGATGACATGGCAGGAGTTGTCAAAAGAAGGAGACCACTACCGCATCAACTTCACTCAAGAGAAGACAGGAGGTGTTGAGTATATGCCTATTTCAGAGCAAGCCTATCTCATCTGTGGTGAACCACAGGAACCTGACAGGCTCGTATTCGAGGGATTGCAAGACCCGTCTTATATCAATCGACCTGTCAAGGTATGGGTTGAAGCAGCTGGCATCAAGAAACACATCACGTTCCACTGCTTCCGGCATTCGTTTGCCACCAATCAACTTACAGAAGGAACAGATCTCTACATAATATCAAAGATGATGGGACATACAGATATCCGCACCACGCAGATATACGCCAAGGTCGTTGACTCCAAGAAAGAGGAGGCAGCACAAGCCATCAAGCTCGATCTTCAAAGCGACGTGATATAAATCCATCAGATACCCTACATAGGTTAAACCATTTATGCAACAGCAAAGGTGGCTTAACCTGTCTTTTAACTTTCATTCATACGGAATAGCCTATGGAAGTGCCCCGTAAGCCATTCCGTATCTCAATTATTTTCGATTTCTATTGTTAAATGATGTTTCTGAAACCACCTGATTTCAAGCGGTTTCGGTTATTTGTTGATTGTTGTTAATACGGAACAGCATACGGAAGACTTCACTCCATTTTTCTGCCCTTGCGAAGGGCATTTTATCGCACTATCTTTGCAGCCGAATTCAAATAAACGCTGACTGCGCAGTCGCAAAGTATTAACAACAAATTTCATTTAATATGGAAGAAAGAAAACATACGTCGAATGGCGTTCCCACCTTTGACATGATTCCCATGCTGATGGCGAATCTTCTCGAAGACAACAAGATTCTGTCAGCAAAGATTGATGCCCTCAACAGAAAAATTTCGGCATCTGTAGGTAATAGTAAGGACGATGACCAGCGCATGGATGTAAGCGAAGCACAGAAGTACATTCCTGGTCATCCCGCAGTTCAGACCATCTACGGCTGGACATCCAACAATATGATACCATATCATAAGGTTGGCAAGCGCATCTATTTCGTCAAGTCAGAACTTGACGCCTGGCTCTCAAAGGAGCAGCACAAGTCTCAGGAGGACTTGCAAAAAGAAGCTGAGGAATATGTGAACAATCGGAAAAAACAACTATTACTGTCCGCTAAACTTTTGGGTAAGATACAAATTTAGGGGGTGTGTCAAAATTGGCACACCCTCTTTTAACATATCACAAAGCCCGAACTTTCACAAGCACGGGCTTTGCCATTCCATATTTTTTTTGTACCTTTATGGAAAGAATTTATAGTATGTCAAAGGTACAATTTATTCCCAATCTAAGCAAGGAAATCCTGCTTTTTCCTTCAAGAATCGACGAAGATATCGCCGATGACGCTCCGGTACGCATTATCGACCATGTGCTTGACAAGATTGATATCAGCAACATATTGAAACTTTATCATGTAAAAGGGCGTAATGCATTCTATCCCCGTATGATGCTCAAGGTGATCATCTACGCCTACATGAACAACATTTATTCTTGTCGCCGCATAGAGGAATTGCTAAAACGCGATATCCACTTTATTTGGCTTGCTGGCTACAACAAGCCTGACTTCATCACCATCAACCGATTCCGCAACCGTGTGAAAGACGAGATTTCAAACGTGTTCACACAGCTGGTTCTTCTGTTGGCAGAGAAAGGTTTCATCACACTTGACGTGGAGTATGTCGACGGCACGAAGATAGAGTCCAAGGCCAACAAGTACACCTTTGTCTGGCGCAAGAACGTGGAGCGCAACATAGACAAGCTCAAGCGTCAGCTTGCCGTGCTCCTGTCTCAGGTAGACGACGTTATAGCCCAGGACAATGCAAGCAAGACCGAGTCAACCGGGATAACCCCAGCTATGGTCTGCGAGATAACATCACGTCTAAACGAGGAGCTATCGAAAGAAGCGCCACAGACAAAAGAGGCAAAGAAAGCATTGCGTGAGAAAAAGAAGCAGATAAAGGAGATAGAGAAAAAGGCGGCCTCTCTTGCAGATTATGAGCAGAAGAAGGAAACGCTCGGCAAGAGAAACTCCTTCAGCAAGACGGACCCCGACGCCACCTTCATGCGCATGAAGGAGGATGCGATGAACAATGGACAGACCAAACCTGGATACAATCTACAGATAGGCACCGAGAACCAGTTCATCCTCAACTACGCCTTGTTCCCCAATCCCACAGACACTCTGACATACATTCCATTCATGTACTCCTTTGCTGCACGCTATGGACATCTGACAAGCACTGAGGTAGCTGACTCCGGCTACGGCTCTGAGGAAAACTACCGCTTTATGGAGGAGAACGGTATCGAGGCCTACGTCAAATACAACATGTTCCACAAAGAGCAGCGTATGCACTATGCACCGGGTCCATTTCATCAGGACAGCTTCTTCTACAATGCCGGACAAGACTATTACGTATGTCCAATGGGGCAGCACATGGAACGCATTGGCACCAAACGCGACAAGACAGCGAATGGATACCAGACGGAAAGCGCAAGGTACAGAGCCCAAAACTGCGAAGGATGCCCGCTTAGAGGATCTTGTTTCAGGGCTAAAGGCAACAGAGTCATAGAAGTCAATCACCGCTTGAAGGAATACAAGCGCAAAGCATCAGAAAGGCTGACATCTGAGGTCGGAATAAAGCATCG
>NZ_LT965937.1:13617-14702 GCF_900241015.1 Metaprevotella massiliensis
GGCGTATAGCTCATTTTGCAGGCTAATTTTTTGGGTTAGGTGTTCAATAGCTCAAATTGCAGGCTGGCTTTATTCAGAATATTCAAAGAGTTTATATACCTTTGCCATGCAGTCTGAAGCATAATGGGGCTCTGCTGGGGAGCAACTCCATGAGGAATAGGATTGTGTAAAACGACAAGTATGAGCAGGATCCACTACGGGTGTGGTTCCTGCTTTTTCATACTTTGAGTTTCTATCAATGCCAAGAAAAACCCATTGATGAACCTTTTGCGATTCTCTTGTGTAAGTCCGCTATGATTGTTCAAGTTTTTCTTCAGGTCAGTGAATGTTCCCTCAATCTTGTTGTTAGTATTGGGCATTCCCCAGCATTCCTCCCGCTGACAGGTAAAGAGGTAAGGCAAGTAGAAATCAAGGCTGTTCATGGCTGACCTCAACCGTCGGTGCGTATAATGCAGCCTGCCGTCCTTGTGCAGGCTGCGGTGTTCTATCATACCCTTCCACTTTTCCTTCCATGCTTGATATTCGCTCCTGAAATCAGCCTCGTGGATTCGATGCAGCCTGTCCACAAGAGCCTTTAAATCCCGGCTGGCCAGCATTCTCGGATTCTGCGTAAGATACCTTCTGACAATCTGCTTCATGTGGAACTGGCACATCTGTACATGGTACTCAGAGAAAGACTTGAAGAGGCTCTTTTTCCCGTCAATAATTAGACCGCGTATGACATATCCACGCTTCTCAATACTGACGACTGCGTCTTCATAGTCCTTCACTGTCTCGCTCTTTACAAAGGACAGATAGAGAGGCTTTCCGCTCTCCGTATCCAATGCGAGCAGCACACCGAAGTTTCGACCCCAATACGTTACGTCCAGATGGACAAAACCACTTCCGTTTAGTGGAGGTTGCACCCACTCACACTTGATGTCATGCAACCTACGCTTGACCGTAGAGAGGCTTATCCTGAAGCGTACCGATAGTTCATTGATCGTCTGCTTCTGTTGTTGATAAGCAGTCCACAATTCATCATCGCTCACTTGGAAACCGGAGCGAAACTGATAGCCGCAATCCTGACATTTATACAGTTGTAC
>NZ_LT965937.1:14965-36640 GCF_900241015.1 Metaprevotella massiliensis
GTCTTATTTTCCGAAAGCCGTGTCGTACAACCGCTTTGTGGAGTTGGAAAGCCGCGTGTTCTTCCAGCTCATGTTCTTCCTTAATCTGGGAGCTTTCGGAAGATGTACCGGCATAACGTTCGTTGATTCCACGATGATACCCGTATGCCATAATCTCAGGAGATATGCCAATAAGGTATTCAAGGGAATTGCCACTGACGGAAAAGGAACAATGGGTTGGTGCCATGGCTTTAAGCTCCACCTTGCGTGCAATGACAGAGGCGAGATAATAGCCTTTGTCCTTACAGGCGCAAATGTCAGCGACAAGGACCAGAATGTGTTCAAGGTTCTCGCTAAACGTTTGTATGGCAAGCTGTTCGCTGACAAAGGCTATATTTCGCAGAAACTGTTTGACTTCCTCTTTGAGGATGGAATACAGCTGGTGACAGGGTTGCGCGTAAACATGAAAAACAAGCTGATGCCGTTCTATGACAGAATGATGCTGCGCAAGAGATACATTATCGAAACCATTAACGACATGCTGAAGAATACGGCACAGATTGTACACTCACGCCATAGATCTGTAAGCAACTTTATCATGAACCTTATTTCAGCATTGGGAGCATATTGCTTCTTCGACAACAAGCCAAAGGCATTGCAGGGATACTGCATCGAAGACACCAAACAGCTGTCACTATTCTAAAGGCAAAACAACTTCTTTCAGCCTTCTGTTATTACCCACTCCTAATGGCATGGGGAGGAGGCGTATTCACACTGCATTTATATTGTATAAGACACTCGGTTATCCCGAACTGGGGTCANACAGCTGTCACTATTCTAAAGGCAAAACAACTTCTTTCAGCCTTCTGTTATTACCCACTCCTAATGGCATGGGGAGGAGGCGTATTCACACTGCATTTATATTGTATAAGACACTCGGTTATCCCGAACTGGGGTCATTACTAAGATTTCCACTCTCGGATGGCAGAAGATAGGCTTCTTCGCTTTTGGAAACGGGATCATTCTCAATGGTGAATGGCACCCTGTAAACGAAGAAGGCATTGTGCGATTGGGAAGTCCGTTAGGCTCATTCTATCTCCCTGCCTTCTCTAAGATGAATGAAGATAATAGCGAGAAGTTCCTCTTTGAACAGAAGTTCATTCATCTGCCAGAGAGCAAAGTGCGTTTCTTCCAGTTTGCCACACAAATGCGGTTGGTCTATGGCGACAATGCCATCATCGGCATCTGCTTCATAGTGGTATGCCTCTTTCGTGATATTATCATTCGTCATCGTCGAGAGTTCCCTACACTCTTTCTGTTTGGCCCAAAGGGAACTGGGAAGACTGCCTTCGGGGAACTGCTGCAAAGCGTGTTCGTCTATAATGGTGACCATCCGAACCTTCGTACATCTACGATGCCGAGTCTTGCTACCGTCTTGTCACAAGCCGAGAATGCCATCATGCATCTTGACGAATACAAGAACGATATCGATGTGGAGAAGATAGAACTTCTAAAGGGACTCTGGGATTGCCAGGGACGCAGTAAGCTTGACATTGAGACTCGCAAGCGAGAACAGTCAAAGGTACTCAGTGGTGTCATTGTCAGTGGACAGGAGAAACCGACTGTTGATATAGCCTTGTATTCTCGCCAATGTGTTTTACCCTTCCACAAAGACACGCATACTACCGAAGAAAAAGAGAACTTTCGTGTCCTGAAAGATTGGGAGTATGAAGGAACTTCCTACATCGTCTTGGAACTATTGCAGGTTCGAACTCAGTTTGAGCAGTCCTATAAAGACTGCTATGAGCAGGCTGTCAAGAACATCTGCACATCGTTGGCATTCTGCATTGATGAGAGAATCCTTCATAACTGGTCTGTTGTGTTGGCTTCCTATATGGCAGTGCAGCATCATATTCAGTTTCCTTTTACCTATAATGAGGTCTTCAAGACAGTACTGAATGGTGTGGAATACCAGAACGAAGAATGTTTGCACAGCAACGAACTGAGCATTTTCTGGAAGACCGTTGATTATCTGAAACACGACAATCAGATATACGGCCTTTGCGATTATCGCATCCACGAATATACCAGTCTGAAGGTTGACATCAAGATGGATGGCAGACGGCAGACTGTAACCAGAGAATACGGCAATGCCAAGAAGATTCTCATTATTCCTACCAACAGCCGTATGTTTGCCCTCTATGCTCTCCATCTTCAAAAGACCCGTGAGAAAGTCATTCCTGAGAATACACTGAAGTATTATCTTGAAAACTCTCCCGAATACATAGGTAAGGTAAACAGCGTAAGATTTGCTTCTGTAGAGAATGTGAAGGACTGGCCACGGCAGTTCGAAGCCAAGTGTTTCCAATGCCAGCCACGTCTCAGCGAAAAGCCAGTACAGGCATTCTGCCTTGACTATGAAGCTGTGGAAGCTGCCTATGGAATCAGTCTTTATTCTGATTACATGGCATTTGACTTGGCTCACAATTCGTAAAATTCACATACATCTTCTACAATATCTACAATGGTAATAATCAATATGGTATCTCTATAAAAAGAGTTCTTACAAAGTGAAACAAACATCTACACGCCTTGGGTTGGCAGATTAGTAAGCCCAAGAATGAGAAATAAACATGAAGGGTGTCCATGCCTATAACAATTAAAGTAAAAGAACATGTATCAAGAAAATTTATCTTATGGTCTGTTTCTATCAGACCGACAGCTGGATTTCCTGTCTAACTATCCACAGGGATTTGACCGCATGAAGTGCTTTGCCACATTCTTGCAAATGGCAGTGAAGAAGCCGACGCACTATGAGAAGAAGGAGTATTCAGTTGACCTGACCCCAGGCCAGTTTGCTATTTCGGAAGTGGAACTTGCCAAACTCTGGAAGTGCAACCGCAAGACTGCATCCAAGATGGTTGACCTATTCCATGAGGTGGGACTGGTATCATCTATTCCTAATTGCCGTACCACTGTCTTCACAGTCCATTGTGTAGCCAGTTGGTACATCAGTAATGAAGTCATCCGAAATGCGCATTACTCACGCCATCCTCAGGTCGAGCAACGCATCAAGGCTAACCACAAATACCAGAATGCTGCCAATGGAATCACCGACAGCAGAACAGTAGCCAACGAAACTTCTGCTAATGGTGGTGCTACCGATGGAATCACTACCAATAGAACTGCTACAGAAGATAGCATGAAGGGCAATTCCTTATCCCTTTCTTCAAATGAGACTGATAAGGCGAATATCGCACATCAATCAGTTGGGCAAACCATCGAACAAAGGGATGTGTACACTACCAAGCATACGCCCCCCATTAGTTGTGACAATTCCAATGATGGAAACGGCAGGGAAAAGGAACTATTCAATGATGATGCCGAGCCGGCAACTCGGATTGAAGAAAGTCTTTCCCCATCCATCACCTTGACAGATGCAATCTCTGGCACCAACAGCACAGAGAATGTGGCGCAGCCTTCTTTTGGAATCCCAGACGAGAGCAATACGGATGCTACCGCCATGTCAGCAACCGAAACGGTTTCCGACAATGCCGTTTAACTCCATCAAGGGCTTGGGACGCCCGAAGGGAGCCTGAATTTTCGTACTCTCTAAACAAGAAGTGTCAATGTCAGACAATCCGCTCCGCTACTTGCCCGGCTTATTGACTTCTTGCAATACTCGCAGGCTCGCATTGGGTTGACCAAGCCCATTTATAAACCTACAGATAAAACCATTTAGAAATGAAAAAGAACATAGAACGTAAAGGGCGCAATCCACGCATCACCGTGTGCTATACACCCGACGAAAACGAAAAGATTGTAAAGCTGGCTGCAGCCTGTGGACTGAAGAAAAGCCAGTATATCCATGACACTTCCCTTGGGCAAGAACCAAAGGTAATGATGAGCGACAAAGAGGCTGATGCCCTGATGTCGCTGAAAGCTGCCCGAGGTGAACTTGTTCTGATTAAGAATGCCCTTCATGGCACTACTCAGGAACAGCGTAAGAAGTACTTCCGCAACGAACAGTTTATGCGGCAGTGGATAGAGGGCGTAAACAGCCTTATCCGCAGATTAGCAGAAATAGAAGGAATGTTCAAAAGATAATGTTATGATAGCAAAAGCAATATCTATACCGCATGGCGCAGCCATGACCAACTATGCCACCAAGCATAACCGTGCAGACATTGTGTTGACACGCAACTTTGACGAGGGGCTTACTCCTCTCGCCATGTGGGGAGCGATGGAAACCATTCACCAAAAGTATGAACCCAAATTCAGGCGCAAACCCGTCAAGAACCCGACCTTACGACTGGAGGTTTCCCCATCCCTTGAAGAGACAAAGGGATGGGCACTCAATGACTGGTACGCGTATGCGCTGCAGTTTCTTGAAAAGCTCCAAAAGGATGTCCAAGCCAAAGAAGGCAAGAAGAAGGGAGCTGGCAAGTTCAATCTGGACAGGGCACAGTTATTTGCCTGTCTTCACTTTGATGCGAAGTCCTGCATTCCTCACCTTCACATCCTCATCAACCGCATTGACCTTGATGGTAATCTCATGAATGACTCCTTCATCGGGGATAGTGCTGTCAAGGCTGCCCACGCCATTAACATTGAACGTGGATGGGAGCTGCCCGAGGATATTCACGAGGCTCACGAGAAGGAAATAGCGGAAGCCTGTTATGACATCCTTCGTGGAATGTCAAGATACGATTGGGACAGCTATAAATACGCCCTTGAAAGTCGTGGTTACAATGTCCATGAGCAACGAGATAAACATGGTGTCTTGCATGGTTACACCGTCCTTCGCGGCAACTCCCGTTTTAAGTCATCCACCTTGGGTAAAGGTCGTAATCTGACCGCAACCAAATTGGAAGCCACATGGAAGAAACTTCACCCCGTCGCTCCAAGTGTTGTGAAACCCAGTTCTACCGTGGGCACCTCCCAGGCTACTGAAAGGAAGCCCCTTACAGAGCGTAACTCAGGTAGTCAGAGTGTAGCCCAGACCATGCCGGAAACACCATCTGTCTTCTGGAAAATACTGTCTGTTGATGGTAAGCGTTATTCCATCGCAATGCCGATGGAAGCATACACGGCTATGAAGGATGCCATTGAAGCGCCTGATGAATCTGTGCCCTTCGAGAACGTCATGAATGTGGCTATGCTGTTGTTCATGAACTACGTTGATGCTGCCACATCCATGTCTGAATCCTGTGGTGGCGGTGGTTCCACCCCATCAAACTGGGGAAAAGACAAGGATGATGATGAACGTGACTGGGCACGACGTTGCGCCCAACTCGCTAACTGGCTATGCAAGCCTATCAGGAGATATAAAGGACATAGACATTAAAAACTAAACATTATGGGAAATAAATATGATAGCCTTGTTGAGGAAATCAACAAGCAGGAAGAGGTCAAGGAAGAAAAGGTTAACCTTGATAATGAACTTCAACTTCTTAAGCAAGCCATGAGCGACTTGCACGATAACGTTCAAAAAGTTGAGAAGGCGGCCAAAGATGGAACGGATATGGTGAAAGCATTGAATGCAGCCAAAGACAGCATGGACACTGCTGTTTCCGCTTTCTGTCGTGCAGTTTCCCGAGCCGAGTCAACTGTGCTAAAAGTTGAAATGACCGATGAGTGTTTGAATACCATCAAATCTGCAAGAAAGGAACTAATCAAGGCAGAGACCACACTTCTTGCCAACCATCGACGGATGCTGCTACAAGAATATCGTAATCAGAATGAAGAATTTCTGTCACTCATAAAGTCGGGCAAGGGGGTATACCTGTCACCCAAAGTATTCTGGTGGTGGGCAGGCATCTCGTATCTCACTTCGCTATATTCACTCTGGTGTCTTTTTCAATTGATTTTTCAATGGTTGAAGTGCTAATCGAGTCTTGTCTGGTATAGACAAACGTTGAAACCACTGTCGCATTTCGCGACGGTGGTTTTATTCTTTGTCAAGTACCTCCCAATGACCACTATAGCCACTACCCACATAACGAATATGTGGCATTTTGGCAAGGTGGCGTTTTATGGTTTTTGAACTTCGATTACTCAATTTGGCCAAATCTTCTGTCGAGATTTGAGGATTGTTTCGGATTTGTTTCTCTATCCAATCATCAAGTTCTTTATCTTGAGGGACACCTTGAGGGACACCTTGAGGGACATCTTGAGGGACATCTTGAGGGACACCTTGAGGGACACCTTGAGGGACACCTTGAATATCACCCTTTGATGGTCTAATGAATGTTACCACAACAAAACCGCCATTGATACTCCAAGTAGGTGCTGCTACTCCTCTCTTTTGACAAGCCTCCATGATGCGCTTCACACCTGAACCCCAGTTCTCAATATAGGTTGTACTATACAACACATTAGCTATTAGAGGATTGTATGGGTATGATATGTGAGGTTGACGAATGTTTTCGGGTGTAATCTGTGGGGGCAGTACGCCAGGATTCTCGATTTCGATACGGTCATCGTAGATGGCGATGCCAATTGTCAAGTTATACCGCTCGTACTGGCGATGACAAAGTGCATTCAAGACCGTCTCACGCAAAGCTTCGGCAGGTACCTCCAGATATTCATCACGAACTAGTCCGACAATCTTTCCGTGCATATTCAAGTGCTTGCGAAAAAAGTTCATTGCCTCGTTGAGCAGCACAAAGATGTTCCCTTCCACTCGCTGATTGTCGATAAACTCATTCTTGTCAGTTCCTTGGAAACGAGCCAGACGCATTGTGAACTGGGTGTACATACCAGTATCTTTTGTGAAGAGTGCAGTTGCGGCATTCAGAGGCCTTTCACCAGTGGTCAACTTCCATTTACCCAACACATCTCCGATGGATTCAGTAAGAGCCAGCTCTGACAATCTACCTCGCTCAACGCCAAGACGTACAACGCCGCGTATCAGTTTCTCGTCCAAAGAACTAATATCCGTAAACTCCGAAGGTTGCCGTTCCCATGCAAACAAGTCTGGCTTACTTCTGCGCAACCGCTCTTCGTACATGTCGCGTGGCATCTCCTTCGTTGTACTCTCAACCTTGTAGTAAGGACAACCATGATAAGTATAAGGCACCATTCCCCATGCCCATCCTTCAAAGTGCATGGCAATCACCTTATGGTCTGGTCGATCAGGCACGTCGATATACTCTACCCGAACATCAACCTGAGGCTCCATGTAGCTCAGAGCCTGGCCAATCTCTTTTTGAGTATTGTCAGTAACCTGTTGTCCCAGAATCTTCAACGATGTTGGAGCAATGCCAAAGACAAGCCAACCACCTTCCGTGTTCAAGAAGGCGCAAGCAGAATGCATACCATCCTTCAGTTCACCTGTGGTTTTCTTCAACTCCAGCTGACGGTGCTCATCACTCTGAATCAGTTTTTTCAGTTCTTCTATTGTAAGTGCCATATACTTATAACGTCTTTATTCTTTACATTATTGTCACTTCTTCATGCTTAGTCTTTTGGGTATTACAAACCGACCTAATCGTTCTTATATTCAATATTTATATATCCCTCTTGGTCATATCCACGGCGGTGCTTGTTGATCATATCTATAAGAGACTGTAAAGAGGGAATATCACACTGAAGAGTATGATATTTGTCATATTGTTCGTTGTAACGACTTAATGATCCTTTGACCAACCGTTGTTCAATATCTGATGGAATAAGATATGTGGACCGGTCACCAAGATGTTTATGGAATTCCGTTAAGAAGATGTGGATTCCAGCCAAATCAAAATCACCAAAATGAACGTATTTGTTTGGAATCGTTAGAAGCCAATTGCACAAATCAGTTGATTGGGGATAGCGGGATGCAAAAAGTAATTGTTTGTTTCCAAGCAAAGACTCAAATAATTTTCTTTGCTGACGAATCATACGGAAGTTCTCCATATTCTCTATTCCCACCACTACAACATCCTCTGGAATGACAAAATGTTTCCAATTGTCGATAAACACAAAACTTCCTTCAGGAGGATTAACCACAAACGGTTCGCTATTTAGCGAACACTCAATAGACTGATAACTATTGATAGGGAATCCTGGACATGAGCGAATCGTCAAAAGCTTGGAATTCCCTGTTTCTACAGCCATTGAAGCACGAGAATCCGCAGTGGTAACATCAAGCATCCGATAATTCTCATCTTTGTCAATGAGGTATCTTTTCAGTGCCTCAATATCCCGGGCACGATATGATTTCCGAGAGCCACGCGTCGTCACCAACAGCAACCCTTCTGCCATCAGTTCATCAAGCAACTTGCTGTTTAACTTTGAACTAGCAACCTGCTCGCCAGAAATCAATGCCTGAATGGATGCACTTATTACCATAATTATTTTGTCCGTTTCAAAAGTTTGTCCACTCTGGTCTTCACGCCATGTTTACTCAGCAGATAGGTGTATTTGTAATCGTATGGATTATAAGATGTGGGTGAACTGTTTATAAGATATATGTTACGCGAGTTTGCAAACTGCAGGATTCCCTTAATGTTTTTGGGATGCAATCGTCCAATTTCATCCATCATACAATGGATGATGAAGTCGCCACTCTTGCGTGCAGCCTTCTTCTTGAACACATTGATGAGCATGATGTTTACCATCGCCTTTACCAAGATATCCGTACCGTCGGAGCCTACGTTGTTGATACGCTCCACCCAGTTGGTGTCATTGTCGTTTTCCTTGACGCGGAACTGCAATCGGAAGGCATCGCCAAGTGAAACTGTTGGTCGGCTTTGCTCGTCCTGCAACTGATGGGAGAGACTCTTCAGATAATCTATGACCTTGCGATTCACCTCGTCGCGGTTGTCGCTGGAGAAAAGGTTGAGTTCGCCAATCGACAGGGCATTTTCCACGGTATAGTCATGAATGGACATGAGCAACTGCATGAGTCGGTCTGATGACTCATTGGCTCGAAGTTCAATGCTCTTGATGACTCCTGCGAAGTTCTTTTCCACGAAATCCCTGTTGATATCCAGTATCACACTGTCCACATCCGACCTGCGTTTCATCAGTGTGCCAATCTCCGTAGAGATGCGCCCCAGGATATCCTTGTAATGCTCGCTGGTACGACGACGGAACTCTTCAATCTTATTATTATCCATGAAGCCTTGTAGGTTGGCGGCTATCTCGAGATAGTCTTTGTCCGTCACAGGCATGGTATTGAAGTGGAAGGCATTCTGAGGCTTGAAGTTGCGATTGAAGTTGATGACGATGTCTTTTAATCGGTCCAATGTCTCCCGCTTCTGGTTCACCGTTCCACGAAGCTGACTGATCAGCTGCTGACAATCCTGTTGGGACTCCATCGGCTTGTCATCAGAGAGGAAAGCATCGGGCACCAAATGTTCGTTTTCTACTACCTGATGATACTGGTTCAATCCCTCGCGACGATGATTCAAATCTTTGATGACTTGTTTCTGACACTCCTCCTGTTCTTGCCGTTTCTTTTCGATGCGTGTACGTTTGTCCTCATATCGCTGACGCATCATGGCGAGTTGCTGATTAATGTCGTTGATGCACTTTTTTATCTCAGGTTCCTTCGCAAACAGGTTCTGCTCTGCATCGCGGTATCTGATGACCGTGGGGCGCTCATCGTCTATCTGCGCCAGCAGTTTCTTAAGCATCTCCAATGCTTTGCGGTATTGCTCCAACAGGTTAACGTCAACGCCTTTTCCGGACAGTTCTGCTTTCTGTTGTTCGTCAAGCTGAGCTTTCTGACTGACAAACTCCTGATTGCGAAGAGAGGCCTCCGCCTTTTGAGACTCCTTGAACACCCGCAATTCCTCATCGAGCATTTTTGAAGATTTGTTAAAGGCATTATCCAAACTGTTGAGTTCCTTTTTATTTTGGGCCTCTTTCTTTTCACGGACATCCTTCTCTGCCTGTACTTTCAACAAGGCATCGTTAAAGGCACGTCCGCGAACCTCTTTTTCCTTTGCAACCATTTCCTGCTCTTCCATCTCCAACTGATGCTGCTGGTTCTGCAGGTTCTGTCGTTTTGTGGGAATCTGCTCTTCTTTCACTTTTAGGCGAGAGTATTCCTGACGAAGCGGTTTAAGCAGATCACCATATTTCTTACCAAGTTTTGATATATCTTCCTGCAAGGTGATAGGCAATTGTGTGAGTTGTCTGTTCAACTGCTGTACCTTCTCTTCCAGTGTTTCTTTCTCAGCACGAAAATCATCGGGCGTACGATGTACGGCATCAATATTATCCAAGTTGAGCTTGATGCCAAACAGACTGTCGGATGCCGCTCCGAGTTGAGGCTCCAGTCCCCCTGCATATAGAATCCGTTCTTCGTCCACCACCTTGCCGATTGTCTCTTCCCATCCATCGGCATTCTCGGTAAGCCACTGATACAACGAGCCGTCCAGATGGGATAACAGTTCATAAATCTTGGCTATCTGTTCTTCGTGTTGAACGCGGCTGGCTTCGAGCCGTTCCTGTTCACGCTGAGAGGCTTGTTTAAGCTCAGCCTCTTTCATCTCAAACTCAGCAGTCAGTTGTGAAATCTGGCTCTTGATAGCTGTCTGTTGAGCGGTGTTCTCCTTTTCTGCTACCTCCAACTGCCGTAGCTGCTCCAGTACCTGCTTCGTTTTTTCAGCCTTAGGATGCCACTGTCGCAGTTCTTTCACGGCATTGTCTGCCCTATTTTGCTCTGCCAGCAGCATCTGCAAGCGCTCGTCCGACTCATGACGCCAACTGTTGAACGCATCCATCACGGCATTTCTGTTCTTTGTGCGCTCATCCTCCAAACGTTTCCGCTTTTTCTGCAGGGCATCCTGCTTTTGATAGTATGCCTCCTTTTGAGCATTTTCAAATGCCATACGGGCATTCTCAAGTTTGCCCCTGGCGATATTGTACTTTTCTTCTATCGATGCATGTGTTTTCAACAGGTCATCCAGCAGTATCTGCTTGTCAGCAGCTTCGCTCTTAATGGCATCCTCACGGGCGGCCAAAGCCAGTTTTTCCTCGATATGCAAGGTCTCGAAATCTTTCCGTGCCTGCGCTATCTCCTTCAGTTTTTCTTTCTTGCCGCCCAACGTTTGATTGAGTTTGTCTTTTTCTCCGTCATAGTCTGCCGTCAGTTCTTTCTCACGATTTCGCTCCTTTTCGATATTCATTTTCAACTCTGTAGCCTCTGCCTCCAATAGCGGAATCTTCTGTTCACTCTCTGCTACAGCATGATTCAGCATGCGCCACACATCTAATAATTGCTGGTCGAGTGCCACAATTCGTCTGCCTTGTTCAGCAATCTTCAATGCTTGCTGACGTACAGGGTAGTTACCATCACGTGTCTGCCTGAACCAACAGTCTATTTCGTCATATTCCCGTTCAAAGTCGGTCACCAGTCGTCTGTAGGTCTGCAGGTCGATGGGTAAGTCCTCGTCTGCCATTGATTGTATGATGGTGTTCTTCACGAAGTCAGCATCCAGTTTGGTATTCAGAAAGACGTTCTGAATGCTTCGCGGAATGTTCTGATAGTGGGCGCTCTGCACTAAGGCATAGCGAACGTATTTGTGATCGTGGGTATTGCCAAAGATAATATCCTTAAACACCACGCCAGAGTCTATCCTTGCAGATACTGACACATTTTTATCAATACGCTCACGTATCTTCACCCAGTCACTCAATACCTGCTTATCTTGGTCAACTATCCAATCGCGCTGATAAGGAGCATCGATAAACCGCCATGAAGCTCGTCCCTGATAACGACTCACCAGTATGGTATAGGCCCCATTGTCGCGCATCACCTCATAAAGGATGTACGAGTTTGACTGACGGAAATAGAACTCGTCAAATGACTTCTGAGCCTGCTGTATGCCCAAACGATGCTTGTCTGCATTGTAGAAGAACAGCAGTGCTCGTAAAACCGTACTCTTGCCCACGCCTTGAGTACCCGTGAAATGTACATTGCCATCCACAGAAATCTCTGCATAGGGTATGTTGGCGCTATTGACAAATATGATTTTATTCAGGTATTTCATCTTCGTTGGCAATTTGAATAATTTTCACCAGTTCCTCGGCATAATGGAAAGCGGAGGTAATCTTGTAGGTCTCGTCCTGTTCGCTGATGCATTCGGCAAATCCCATGGCTTGCATTTCCTGAAGCAGTTTGTTCACTATCTCTAAATAAGAAGCCACACCGTATTTTTTATAGAGGCGTCCGGCTTTCTCCTTCAGTTCAATATCCAGGCTGATCTGCTCTATCAGATGGCTCTTACGAAACTGATAGCCAGCCGTAAACGATTGGTTGTAGGTCTTTAGGAAGTCTAGATAGTCGAGCCATTTGGAAAAACTCTCCAACTTCTGTTCTATAGACTGCTTTCCCTCACCAATACGTGAGAAATAGAAGTAGCCGTTGCCTACCTCCAATTGCAGACCTATCTCCTTGAAGAAATCAACATAATCGTCTAAGTTCTCCTCAATATCCTCATACAGATGACGGATTGAGGTATCAGAGCTGTCTACCGAAAGGAATTCTCCACGGCTCAGTCGCTCGTAAATTCGTTGAGTATTATTTCGCATAGATAATAGGATATTCAATGTCTTGATAAGTGGCATATTTCCCTGTCATCTTACATTCGTCAGGATGTAGGATGACCAGTTGGCAAAAGAGGGCTGCGTGGTCTTCTATATCACGTTTAGCCTTATAATCGTATCTCAGAATAAAGTCGAACAGGTTGTAGCTTGACGCAGAAAAAGCATTCCATACTTCATTAGGATCGACATCCTTCAACCGCTGAACGTGTTCCTGCAAGTCTTCGTCTGTCAGCGGTTCGGCCTCTGTCCTTGCGGATTTTTTCAAACCATTGCGTTCGGCTATCCGTCTCAGGATGCTCACTATCTGGTCGTTCTCCCTCAGCATTTCCAAAGAGAGTCTTATTTTGCTGTATTGTCTGGATTCCATCCATAGTGGATTGCTATCTCCCAACACCTGAACTATATTGGTATCAGTCTTGATGAGTAACTGGTCTTGCAGATATTTCAGCTTGCGTATCTTCTTATAAAGCAGGTTCTGCTGTTCAATCTGGTTAATATAGACGATAATCTGTCTGTCTATTTCCATCAGCGCATGGTATGCCTCCACAAAGTCATGCTTTACATCGCTGCATGTCTTGGCCATATGCGGGTCGTTGGCCATCAGGAAGAATGCATGTTCCGTATCCATTAGTTTTTCGCATTCGCGTATCATCGAGCGGATGCTATGGCTCTTCTCATCTAGGTTTTGCAGCTTCTTTTTCTTGATAATATAGTTTGGTTCTTGCTTATACGCATTATCCATATTGCGCTTCAAGTCAACCACATTCTTCAGCGTTCTGAATCCCGTCTTTTTTAGCAGTTGTCGCACACTATCTTGATAGCAAGCCCTACGGTTGGCATTCGTCTCCTGCAAGAAATATCCGATATGTTCCTTCAGCGTGTTGATACATTCCTGAACACTTAGCACACTGATTTCCTCGTTCACATTCAGTACTTCCTCAAAGAAATTGAGGTAGTCACTTTCTATCTCTAACGTATTGCCCGTTTCCACCAGTACGCCATAATCCAGTAGTTTCTTTAGTCGTGCTTCATTTCCTCCCACCAGTTCCAAAGCCAACCCTTGTGGAAACTTCATTAGTTTCCTCTTCTCAAACATCTCGCTCAGCAATCCTTGTTCACGCGAGAGTGTCTTTGTCAGCTCTTCTATGGTTCTAAAATGTGAAAGAATCTCCATAAAAACGTTTAACTCTAATATTTCTGTTTACATGGTATCACCCCACGCACACCACCTTTAGGATTGGGGACATCACCCTTATACCTAGGAATAACATGCATGTGGCAATGAAAGACCGACTGGCCAGCAGCTTCGCCTATGTTGATGCCGACATTATACCCGTCAGGGTGGAAACGTTCGTCAATCTTCTGCCTGACATATTGCAGCACGACGTTCATGGCCTCGCGCTCGTGGTTGGTAAGATCAAAGTAGGAAGCGACGTGCCTCTTGGGGATGATGAGAGCATGACCGGGCGAAACAGGATAGCCATCGTAGAATGCAACACAAGTTGCCGTTTCGCAGATGATTTCCACTCGGCGGGATAGGCGACAGAAAGGACACTTTTCGCCTTCCACACGCGGCAACTTGTTGAAATGGTTGTATTGGTAGAGTTCGTAGCTTTTGTTGGCGACAAGACTCTTGTACGGCAGTTTTACATTACATTGGTAAGTGTATTGCTTGTGGATGGCATGAAGCCGAAAGCCCTCTTCCGTCAGGTCACGACGGACGGAAAAGTAGGCCGTTCCCTTTGGGGAAAGCAGGTTGGCGACATTCATCAGCACCTCGGCTTGCGCGTAGGGTTCGAGCACGTTCAGCACATAGTTGCAAAAGATGGTGTCAAACTTGCCCTCGGGGAAGTCAGGGCGGTAATAGTAATCGTAGCCGATAATGTCAAAGCCCTGTTTCTTGAGTTCGTCTGTATCAAAACCAAA
This sequence comes from Metaprevotella massiliensis, assembly GCF_900241015.1. Classification (NCBI taxonomy): domain Bacteria; kingdom Pseudomonadati; phylum Bacteroidota; class Bacteroidia; order Bacteroidales; family Prevotellaceae; genus Metaprevotella; species Metaprevotella massiliensis. The sequence continues at coordinate 29,414 of NZ_LT965937.1, forward strand.
TCCACATCCGAAATCGAGAATCTTGCCTTTCAGCAGATTGTGCTGCATTAGGTATCGCGTGGGTACAGAGAAATCCGTGCGTTTGATGGCCGTGAGGTAAGGGTGATTTATCTTCTCTGGTTCCATAGGCTTCAGTATTTCCATATTTCAAAACCCATATTGAGGGCTATTTGGTTAATTGGGTTAAATGTCCTTTCGTATAGTTCACGGAAAAGAGCTCCGTCCATGTTTGCCAATTCCCTTGCAGTATAGCCGAGAGAAATGAAATCCTCCATTACTTTTGATTCCTTATTATTCTTTATCATCAGCTGCAAAGAATGATGTTGCAATTTTGCCAATTTAGGCAAGTAAATATTCAGGTCAGGGAGATTATTACTCTTCGAAGAGTTGATGCTGCTATCAGAGGGTATCAGATTCCACAACAAATCGTGAGAAACAAAACTCCAGGGAATGAAATGGTCAAGTTCATAATCCATCGGATGAAGTTCCTTGTCTGTATATATACAATGTATTGGCCCGCCAATAGTCATCACCATATCCCAGTAATTGTGCTGCTTCGTCAGAGAGTTTCTTACTTCTGGGCGAATCAATTTATTAGGAATGGCTGGAACATTTGGATTGCGCACTTGCAAGAACAAAGTCAGGTTCCAATAAGCAAAATCTACCAAGATATTATAATGGTTGTGCAGATACTTGTTCCATCCCTGATTCAACATGATATAAAAGTCTTTCCCGTTCCTAAATAATGCATATAGACAGTTGTTCTCCAAAGTCTGTGAACGCCGCACCATTTCCTTATCATCAGACGTATCTATCCAAGGGCGAAGGAAACGATATGGGACATTCAAAGTAAGGATGTTCAAAAGTTTCTTGATTTTCTTATTCGCCAGATTCTCTTTGAGGCCATTGATAATTGTATCCGCATTGGCATCAATAGGAATCTGAGTCATTCGCTGCAATTCAATAACGATGTCAAAAAGAGAATCGCTATTGCCAAACGACAGACGGAAATAGTGAATAGGATACCAAGCATTGGCCACCATCCGAATCACGATGTCCCATACATCAATACGAGGATTGTCTGATTTTGCATGTATCTGCATAATCGATACAAACCAGAAGTATTTGTATGTTGCCACCGTATTAGAGAAAATCTTCCCAAGACGGTTCGTGGACAGTATGTCTGAATTGGGAATCTGCATAACTTTAATCAACAAAATACTTGCTATATAAATCTTCACCCATTCTTCGATATTGGCTTGATTTGTATTTTTTGAATTCAAATTCCTTAATCGAATTAAGCCGTGATCGATATGATTCGAAACTCGCTAACTTATTATTCTCTATAAGTAATCTTATAAGGTTTAACACACCATTTATAAATGTTACAGTTAGGATTCCTATCGATGTTTTTGCATTATATGTTTGCCACATCGTAGAGTCGAGGCTGACTTTAAATGCGGATAACATCTCATTTATTTTTGTCGCACAAAACCTTTGATAATCAGAAAGAAGTGCATAATCCTGACAATCCTTTTGTGCAAGGTCGTCTTTCTTCTCATTTTCCCATATCCTGAAGAATGTATCCGTCTTCTGTTTGTCAACTTTTATTAATGGCTTTAAACCAAAACTAACTATTGAAGCGGTCTTGATTTTCCCCTTTTCATATGTGTACATTTCTATGAGATTTACCAATGAGCCATGCTCATTTAATATTTTGAGAATACTTTTACCAATAGCAATGCTTGAAAATGGCATTGTCTGTAACTGAATCTCTTGTTGAATCAATTGTCCTACTTTTTTCTGATTTGCATTTATTTCTAAGAACAGATTTGATTCGAATTTTAATCGATTCTCCTTACTTTCATTTTTAGGGAAGATAATACCTGTTACTAATAAGTTCTGGATTTTTCGTAAATGGGCAATATATTGCTCATAACTATCATCACCTTCGTGATAGGCATAGGTACGATGCTGTCCATCAACAATTCCAATAATATTGCACTTATCTTGAATCTCAATAAAGGCTGGTGTTATATTTGTATGATTTCTACTTCCTTTGAATTTTCCATCTTCACCAATAGATATCTCATTCTGTCTATTTTTATCAGTATATAATTTTATGTCATTTTCAGATATGGTTGTTATAATGTTATTAATAAAAACTCGTTTTTCTTCAGACAGGTATTTTCGCATACTTGAAATTTTCTTTGAATCAAGCATACGCTGATAATACCCAACATTTTCTTTTTGGCGCCAACCTTCCTGTCTCAAAACATATGCACGTTTTAATAAAGATTCTGCATCTATATAAAATGATATTATCTTATAACCCTCTTTAAAAGAGCTCTTTTCTTCGGGTAAAATATGACCAGAGAAACAATTGGTAGTTCCTGTTGTAGAGCTAAGAATGTTATCACCAAAATCACTTTCATTTATTTTAAGAAATTCAAGAAATTCATATTTTGCAGAAAATTTGATGACATTTGTAAGGCTTTTAAAATACTTAACAATATGATAGTCAAAGTAGATAATGTCTTTTACATTATCTTTATGTTCTTGAGAAATAGTTTTTTTTGAGCAATATAATATCCTTAATATGAGTTGATTAACAGTATATTTAGGTTTTATTCTATCATTGAACTCATTGCTAAATGAATCATATATTTTATTATCTACAAGAAATCTAATAAAATCGCCAATGTTACTATTGATTTTATTATATAATACACTTTTCTTCAACAAGTGCGGCTCTCCAACTGTATATTCTGTAAGAACAATAACATTTTCACAAACGAACAAATCGTCAAGTTCGCTTGTACGTCCGTCATAAACGAATTCCTTCCCATCGATGCCGAGCAAACGAGAGAAACCTATTCGTTTCATTATATCTCTTATCTCCTTTTTTTGCTCACGCTGCTCTTTTTTGAAAGCTTTTTCTTCTGGAGACATTCTCTTCTTCCTCTTTTTCTCCCTCTTATTCATAATCTTTTTCATATATATCAACTTCAATAGGACTAATAACTTTTGTGTTAATATTTGTAATCTCTGCATTTCTCATATATGAATGAGAATTTGTTTTTGAGTAGAGAAAGACATTTTTACAATTCAAATCAATTTCACTTTTAAAACTAAAAATTGGGGTAATGCCGTATTTTGATAAAGGAGGAGTGGAAATAAGTTCCTTTATTTGTTCTTTCAGTACTTCATCATCTATACTACTAAAAAGAGTATATTTGACTTCTATGCCTACCCTTTCAATCATCTGAGGTCTATCTACATATATTTTCAAAGAATCATTTCCTAATCTTTTTTCTAAACTATTAACAAGTATTCTTCCATATTTTAATGAGCGAAGATTAAGTATTGTTTCTTCAAAAGTTTCTTGATCTTTTCCATTTTTAATATCCTGATACTCTTTCCTCCCTTTGTCTAAGGTTTGTTCTAAGTACTTATTAAACATACTGATATACTGTCTATTTAATTCAATACCTAGATATTCACGTTTCATATAAGCCGACTGAGACATGACGGTTCCACTTCCTGCAAAAGGATCGAATACAATATCGTTTTCATCAGTGCTTATAAAGATCATTGTAGCAATCATCTCTTTCGGCAGTGGGCAAAAATGCCTAATATATTCATTTCCCCAAGATCCTTGAACGGGTATTGGAAATTCCCATATTTCGTCTAAGGCTTTTCCACGAGGATTGTATCTCTCAGGATATTTAACCCACCATCTTTTTAGTTGTGAGGTGTCATACACACGGACATTATCTTTATTTGTCTTATACTCTTTATTTTTTGAAAAGAATAAAATATATTCAAATTTTCTCTGCATGAAACCTTTGGAAGACCAAGGAACAGTTTTATCCTTCTTCCAAATAATAATTTCTTGTAAAAGCCACCCCGTTTCTTTCAATTTTTGAACAAGATCAAAAGGGAGCGTAACAACCGCATTGTTACGTTTGAACGTGTCAATAATTATCCATAGGGTTCCATTGTCTTTTGTAATATCATAAACTTGCGAAAAAACTTTTTGCAAATCAATTAAATAGTCGTCATATTTTTGACCAAAACCGATTTGCCCATCAACGCCATAATCTTTCATGTCAAAATATGGCGGTGATGTTATTGTCGTTTGTACTTTTCTTCCTTCCAGTCTTACGGCTTTTATTAGCTCTCGAGAGTCGAAGTTTATTATTTGATTCATTCTATTTATTACGAATATGTCAAAGTTGCTATAAATTTGGAAAACAACAAGTTAAGTGAAGCAACCATAATGTTGCGATGTCTTCAAGATATTTGTCCTTGCCCTTGCTCTCATCAAAAAGGTAATTGCCAAGCTCTGTTTTTTTTCGTTCTCTGTAACACCAAAAACCCTGAGCCAAAAACGGATTGACGCAACCATGTTTTTGCCTACGCCAAGGGTTATTACAGCATCAGGACTATTGAAGTCGTTCTTATTGGCAACAAAGTCATAGCCCTTCTTAAGCCAAAGCGACTTACAAGGGAACGACTCATGTCCTGAGAATTTATATGTTATAGCCATATTTAACTACAAATTAGAATTCATCAAAGTACGGACGTCCACATTTAGGACGTTAGCGATCTCATTCAACTGTGCCACTGAAGGCTGGGACTTGTTGTGACACCACCGAGAAATAGTATGCTCGGTCTTGCCAAGTTTCTCTGCCAGCCAGCGATTGGTCTTTTCTTGTTCTGCAAGGACAACTCGAATGCGATTTAATGTCCCTGTTTTTTCATTATTTGCCATAAATTGTTCAATTATTGATGGCAAATTTACAAAAAAAAATGAGATAAAAGAAAGATTTAATCTTTTTCAATATAAAACGGTTGATTTTACATTAAGATTGAACATCACTACTGTCCCGTTAAAGTGGACTAATCGCTCTTTGAATTAATTGAAATACAGTCTATTAGGTGGTATTTTGAAATGAAACGGACTTGATTTCGTAACTTTGCAGTCAAATTCAAATGACTGTTATCTGTTTCTGATAGCGGTATGGGTGTTCATTGGAATACTCTTCCTCTGGCAACAATTCCGCATGGCGTGCCGCAAATTGGAGAAAGCATGTGAAAAGAAAAATGAACAGGAACAAAAACAGAGAGTGCCTTCTGTTACCCAAGACCAAATTGAGCAGGCACAGCAAATGCTTGTCGGCAAAAGCAAATCATACGGGGAACGCTATGCCGAAATCACAAAAGAGATTACGGAAAACTCTCAAAAATTCCCCGAAGTTCCCGCTGCTTCCTCCTCTGAAAATCCAGCCGATAATCCCGATACCTTTGCAGAACAAAGCTCACAGGTGTCCAAAGAAAAAGAAGTGGAAGGTACAGAAGAGGACAATGAAATGCAGGTTGACTACACAATGGACGAAACTGACGAAGACGCAATTGTCCGTGAGGAACTGCAAATCGCAGACAATTCTCTGCCCGAAGTATCACCGTCCAGCATCCTCGCAAGGGACATTATCCGTGTCAACGGTTGGCATAGGAATGACGACACGCTTGATGAGGAAAGCGAAGCAGAAATGCAGGATACACTACAAAGCATACGGGGCACACAGCTCATGGACTATATCAAGGAGGCAACGCTCAAGCAAGAGAAAGACCATCAAAAGCTGCTTGCTGCCATTCGCAAGGCGGAAGAACTGGACTTAGAGGAAAGTAATATAAACTCTTCTTCTGACTTTGAAACGGACTCAAACGTAGAGAGCAGCAACAGCGATGTTTCGGAAGAAGCCGAACTTCCACTGTCATATTATCTGTAAACTAATGTTCTTACTCATATTATAAAATTGTAAAGTGATGCGGGGGTGGCTCAAAAGTAAAACAATCTGCCAATATCTGTCATACGATAAAACCGAGCTGCCCCTTGCCACTTTCACCCTAAAAAGAAAATAATTTGTTTAACAACTTAAAATAAAAACAGCAATGAACAACAAAAAGAAAATCACAATGCTGCTCCTGATGGCTGCCGCCACCGTAGGAGCTTATGCGCAGGGCAATGGAATGGCGGGCATCAACGAAGCCACGAAGATGGTGACCAGTTATTTTGACCCCGGTACCAAATTGATTTATGCCATCGGTGCCGTGGTGGGCTTGATAGGAGGAATCAAGGTCTATAATAAGTTCAGTTCGGGTGACCCCGATACGAGCAAGACCGCTGCCTCTTGGTTCGGTGCGTGCATCTTCCTCATCGTGGCTGCCACCATCCTACGTTCTTTCTTCCTATAACCACTATGGCGAGTTGGGAAATCAACAAAGGTGTAGGCCGAACGGTAGAGTTCAAGGGTTTGAAGGCGCAGTATCTCTTCCTCTTTGCGGGAGGCTTGCTTGCTGTCTTCATCCTCGTGGTCATTCTTTATCTCTGTGGAGTGAGCCAGATAGCCTGTCTGGTCATAGGCGTAGTGGGTGCCACCCTCGTGGTGTGGCAAACGTTTGCCATGAACCGCAAGTACGGGCAGTATGGGCTGATGAAGCAGGGAGCGGTGCGTATGCACCCACGATACCTCTTGAACCGCCGAACGGTCTGCCACCTTATCCGTAACCTTCAACCAAAGAAAGCGAAGAAATGAGAAATAAAAGCAAGATAACGACCCTTGAATCAAAGTTTCCGCTGCTCTCCGTCGAGCAGGGCTGCATGGTGAGCAAAGATGCTGACATCACGGTGGCTTTCCGTGTGGAGCTGCCCGAACTCTTTACCGTCACTTCTACAGAATACGAGGCAATGCACTCTGCCTGGCATAAGGCTATAAAAGTGCTACCCAATTACAGCATCGTACACAAGCAGGACTGGTTTATTAAGGAAGACTATCAAGGAAAGCTCGCTGATGGCGGACTGAGCTTCCTTGCCCGTTCCTCTGAACGGCATTTTAACGAACGTCCGTATCTCCACCACTCGGTCTATCTCTTCCTTACCAAGACCAACAAGCAGCGTATGGCTCAGCAGAGTAACTTCTCTTCGCTTTGTCGTGGACATCTGCTGCCCAAGGAAATTACCAACAAGGATGAGGTGATGAAGTTCATGGAAGCCGTAGACCAGTTCGAGCGTATCATCAATGATACCGAGCAGATAAGGATTGTCCGCATGACTGAAGATGAGTTAGTTGGCACAAATGAAAAGGGCGGACTACTCGACAGGTATTTCTCTCTATCTGAAGAAGGGCATGCGTCTTTGGAGGACATCCGTCTGGGCGCAGA
>NZ_LT965937.1:36741-38466 GCF_900241015.1 Metaprevotella massiliensis
TGTCCGCATGACTGAAGATGAGTTAGTTGGCACAAATGAAAAGGGCGGACTACTCGACAGGTATTTCTCTCTATCTGAAGAAGGGCATGCGTCTTTGGAGGACATCCGTCTGGGCGCAGACCTTGTGTGTGTGGGCGACAATATGCTCTGCTTACATACATTAAGCGATACAGATGATTTGCCCACAAGTGTGAGCACGGACAGCCGATATGAACGGCTTTCCACTGATCGCTCCGATTGCAGGTTGTCCTTCGCCGCTCCCGTGGGTTTGATGCTGCCGTGTAACCACATCTATAACCAGTTATTGCTGTCCGGTAAAACTTTTTCAAACAAAATAAATTAGGGCTGACACATCTCACGAGGTATCAGCCCTTTTGGTTATCTTTGTTTTCGCAATATAATAAATATAACCATGAGCAAAGATAGTCATTTTACCGGACAGCCGGTCTATAGTCAAGTATTAAAGTTACTCGACAAAGAGAAAATTCTTCAGATAAGCTGCGAAACGAAAGGAAGCGAGGCTTACGTGAAGCGTTTTGACGGCTACCAACATCTCGTCGTAATGCTGTTCGGCATACTCAAACACTTTGATTCCCTGCGCGAACTTGAGATAGGCATGAAGGCTGAGGCTCACAAGCTCGGACACCTCGGAATGAGCTATTTGGTTCGTCGCAGCACGCTTGCTGAGGCCAATATACGCCGCCCTCAGGAGTTCTTTGCAAGTGTTTATGCGTATCTTTTGGAGAAGTATGCCAAATTTTTAGCGGACAGCCGCCCTTCCAAGGGCTATAAGGGGCAGACACACGAGCCTAAAGACTGGGAGAAGTTGCTTTACATGATGGATTCTACCACTATAACGCTCTTTGACAACATACTCAAAGGTGTCGGGCGGCATCCAAAATCAGGCAAGAAGAAAGGCGGTATGAAAGTGCATACGGTAATGAAGTATCATGTCGGCGTGCCAATGGTGGTGCAACTCACTTCAGCTGCAAAACACGACCATTACCTGCTCAAAGAGGTGCATCTGCCCAAAGACTCCACTTTAGCAATGGACCGTGGTTATGTCGATGTCGCGCAATTCCAACGTCTTACAGAAGAGGGCGTTTGCTACGTGACCAAAATGAAGAAAAACCTTAAGTATGAGGTACTTGAATCCGTTACGTATGTCAATGCAGAGGGCCTCGTAACGCATATTGATCAGAAAGTGCTTTTTACAAGAGTAGAACTCACCCACGAGGCACGAAGGGTGGAGATATTTTACGAGACAAAGAGACCTGTTGTACTATTGACCAACAACTTTGACTTTACTGTTGAGGACATTGCTGAAATCTACCGCCTAAGATGGGCTATCGAGTCGTTGTACAAACAGCTTAAACAGAACTTCCCACTTCATTTCTTCTATGGGGACAGCGTCAATGCCATACAAATACAGACATGGGTAGTCTTGATTGCGAATCTACTGATAACAGTCCTGTCAAGAAGCATCAAGAGACACTGTGCATTCTCGCAAGTTGTTACCATGATACGACTTATGCTTATGTACTACGTTGATTTTATCGCATTCATGGAAAATCCCGAAAAAACTTGGAATGATTTCCGGCGTATAGCTCATTTTGCAGGCTAATTTTTTGGGTTAGGTGTTCAATAGCTCAAATTGCAGGCTGGCTTTATTCAGAATATTCAAAGAGTTTATATACCTTTGCCATGCAGTCTGAAGCATAATGG
>NZ_LT965938.1:0-8503 GCF_900241015.1 Metaprevotella massiliensis
CGACTATCAAATCGCCAATAACCGCCACGCCAGGGCGATAACCAAGGAACTTCTTGTATGTAGGCTTTGCATCATACTTCTCTGTCTCTATGAACTGGTGGTCGAAATCAACATCATACATCTCACCCTCTTTCAGTTGGCCAGATGCAAATATACAATTGAGCAATAAAGTATTGAGAGTGTCAGCCGTATTAAAATCGTAGGTCTTGCCCATATCTGATGTGTATGAAATGTTTTCTTGCGTCAACTCCTTTATCGCTCTGAGGATAGTATCAGAGCTACAAGTGCGAAGTGTCGGATGAAGCGAGAGGTGGTTCATCAAATGAGTAGTGACATACTCAATACATGAACCGCCACAGAAGTAGATACTCGTGAGAGAACGTTTTCGTTAAGCCAGATGAGCAGAGTTAAGCTTGCTTGAACTCTGCCATGGCGAGAAAACGAAGGATAAAATCCAACGGATTATTTCGTTGTACTGATAACCGAACGATCCACACCTTAGACCGAGGGTTGAGTCGATTACAGATGATAATGTGGAGTCAAATTGCTCCATGATTGAAAATAATCCACCAAAAGGAGTGAGTCTCTCAGATTTAATTTGTATCTTTGCCATGTCTATCGTCGGATTCTCTTGTTTTTTTTGCAACACTAAGATAAGTGAAAATTCTGACATGGCAAAATCCTGAGCCGCTCGGCTCTGCCGCTTGACTTGTTCAAGAACTTTTTGTTGCTCAGGTACTTAAAAAGTTTAATTTATAATAGTGTTGCGGAATTAAGGGAATAAACAACATAAATGAGATGAGAAGTTTTCTGTTGACTATATTATTGAGCATTTTTATACAGCAGTCTGCTATATGCCAGAGCATTATAAAGTATTATACCAATATTCGGGATTCATCAAGAATATCGAATTCTTTCTATGGGTACAATCTTTGTGACATAAGACGTAAAAAAAACGATTTATATAAAATTCTCACAAGACTTTCAAAAGATAGTTTATCTGAAGTATTTATTCTTAGATGTGATAAAATAATGAATGACATTACCATCTCTGTCCAAAATTGGGAATATAAAGATTTACCACCAACCAATATGGAGGTATATGGTATTTTCAAAACATCTAAAGGAAAAGATTTTTTTATATGTTATGATAGTTGTGAAAGTATAAAAGTTGTAAAGAAGATATTTCGGAAGATAAAGCAAAAAAACTTCTATCAAATAGAAGTAGAGGTCTTACCAAACGATATATATATAATCAAAAATGATATGACAACGTATTACAATGGTTATTATAAAGGAGAATGTCTTATAACGAAGAAATTAATAATCAATAATAAAAAAATCTATTAATAATTCCCCAGATCGGGAGTTGCCAAAATAACTATCTGATAATAAAAATCCTCAAATCCGCAACTAAGCCCTTGAACGTCCTTATTGCGTTTACACGTCCTCTCATTACTGAATTTGCAGATAATTTGAACTTGAAGCACCCACTTCTGCCTACAATATCCCCTTACCCCACAATGTGAATTGAGGCAATACACAATATCATTCCCATAAGTTGTAGGCATTATCCAAAATCAGTCTGGAAAACATCTGCGTAAGCATTATTACAGGTATAGATATTCAGCACATACCGCCTTGATGTCCTGATCCACTTGGCTGGTACAGAGATAAACCTGAAGACAAACGCTTTTATGCGACTTGTTGTATTGAGTCCGAACCTCTTTACATCAAGTCTTTGGATAATGGCCTTGTAAAAGTTACGGATTATACCGACTATCAAATCGCCAATAACCGCCACGCCAGGGCGATAACCAAGGAACTTCTTGTATGTAGGCTTTGCATCATACTTCTCTGTCTCTATGAACTATAATGTGCTAAATTTGCCACAGAAAGTTACGATGTCTAATAACAGATTTGTGAAATACAAATACAGCGACTCGTGTGCGAATGGCAAATTGGAGGAACGCAACGACTATTACCCTTTCGGTGGTCTTATGGGCAAGGGCTTGAACGGCGATTTTCAATCCTACAAATACAACGGCAAGGAACTCGAACGCCAAATCGGTTTCGACATATACGACTATGGGGCAAGACGCTACGATGCCGCCACCTGCCGCTTCACCACGATGGATCCGCTGGCGGAGAAATATTACTCCACAAGTCCTTATGCGTATTGTGTGAATGATCCGGTGCGGTTTGTTGATCCGGATGGAAAAAAATAAAAGATCCTGATGGCATTGTTAAGAATTGTAAAAATCGACTATCCGGAAATATAAACAATTTACAAGAAATGATAAACATTAGTGCTGTAGAATAGAGTATAGGTGGAGAACTTATGTCTCTCTATAAAACTGCTTTAGAAGAAATATCTAAGTTGGAAAAATCAGATCAAGTATACACTATTTTTTCAGACAAGTCGAGTAAAGAAGAGGGAATGAGTTATGATATGGTTTCGGGTGAGGTTAAAATAGGTATTGGAAACAATAGCATTGGAATAGTAGGTCACGAATTGATACACGCTTATCAATATGAAGAGGGAAAAGTATCATTAGTTGTTGACAATTCAGGGTATGGACAGTTATATGATATTACAGATGAAACTAAGGCATATAACAGAGAACGTGCATTAGGTACGGGTATACAGTTTTTCCAAACTCCGAAAATTGTTGTAGATGGCTATCCTTTACAAATGAGTGATCGTGATGTTAAAACTTTTGGTAATTCAATGAGTTCGCCGGCATACCAAACTTTACCAAGTCGGTCAATAGATATTAAATCAAAAACTGGAAAAATGCTAAGACTGCAAACTAAGCAAGCTGGCAGTTTGGGTATTCTTATAAAAGAAGTTTATAAAGGTTGGCAAAAAGATTATCAAAAAGGTCAAAAAAAATAGAGTCTATGAGAAATGTAAAAATTTTATTAGGATTGTTTGTATTGCATTTGTTTGCATATTCACAGAATACATTTAATAAAAAAGATGTGTTTACTTATAAAACACCACATTATTATGAAAGTATAGAATTACTGGAAAATGGAAGCTTTGTTTATTATAATAGGTCGGAATTTATAAAGACTGAAGTAAAAGGAAATTGGCAACTACGAAATGATAGTATTCTTGTACTAGATAGCAGACCCCAAAGAAGCAGAATTACTGTTCTTGAATCTCGAAAAAGAAGTAAAAAAAGCACTTTTCAAATACGGAATACGGATAATCATCATATTCATTATAATCTATATTTAATTACAATTGAAAATGATACCTTAGAATATAAAGACCAGTTTGATAAAACCGCTGTATTAGGAAATTTTTCTTCATTTTACGTCGTGGACACCAAAGGGCAATATTACCCAACTTATAAAATACTTGGTTCAAGGTCTAACTTTTTTTATATAATGATAGAAGAGAAAAGAGTTTTTGAGAATGAGTATTGGAAATATTGTGGGGAATATATAGTTCCATTAGGAATAGATGGGAAATACTCAAACTATAAATTAGTTAAAAATCAAACTCTGTCTGATGAATGATATATGAACTTCTGATTATCAAGAAAATAAAATATTTTCTGTTTGTTTGATACAAAAAATAGTACTTTCGGATTTCTGTAAAAACGAGAAATAATATGATGAGTGATAATGAAATATTAGTATTTTTATGAACATGTTGCATTATATTAATGCTCATACTTGGAAAAGTGAATGGAATTAAAAAAATCTTTTCACATTTAATCCTATTCATGAGTTATACGCCATTTTTTGTTTATAATCTAATTTAACGTGAGTTCGACGAATTAAGAACAAAGCAAGTTGTGTATCAATGGTTCTTTGTACATTGATACACGGCTTCTTTGGAAACAAGCAATAGGCAGCAATGGCCCCTAATAAGTTGATGATGAAATTGTCAAAGCATCTATGCCTGGAGTGCTCTACCTGTGCGATGTTTTTAAGTTCATCATTCACAGTTTCTATAATGGCTCTTTTTCTGAGTAAGATTTTGTCAGAAACACTCATTAAAGCTCCTTTCATGTTAGTTTTCAATTTGGTAATAAGTTGTATTCCGTCAACGAAAAGCCTTTGAAAGAGGTTCTTGCCGATGTATCCCTTGTCAGCAACCCGTTTACCATATATAAAATCTATAAATGCTTTGTACTCCAAAGGCTTACGGTCATCAACATCTCCCGGCGTTATCATAAAATTGAGACCTATAGCTCATTTTGCAGGCTGAAAAGTGTCATGCCATTCGATATATAGGGTCTGCTAATTTATTTCTTTCATACAGCCTTGTGGTGTGGGTAATACAGCCTCCATGCTGTCAAAAATGCTCATAATTCTCTTTTGGAAGGTCTTCAAGCCCGATTTTTCGAAAATAAGATAAAGAAGTCCCCTTAGGAACTTCATGATGTTCTTAGCGAAGAAGCAAGCTCCTATCCAAGTGTCAGCCGTTTGATCAAGTTTCGCTCGGATGTCGTTGGCTCGGTAAACTCTCTTGGTTGTTCCAAACTCACAAATACAACTCGCTAAAAAGAGGGCAAGAGGATTTGTCAATACAGAAAACTTTAAGTATATGGTCTACTTCGTAACAGGTGGATTAAAACTCGATTACCCACATGAAACGTTATAGACCCAATATAAGATTAATCAAATTAATATATGGTGGAAGGATTATGAAAATCAAATTAAGTAATGTCATACGATATATTATTGTTTGCATAATATTGGCAGGATGTACAAATAACTCAATTTATCTTGATATTACCAACAAAGCGATATATACAAAACAAGGAAATGGTATTTATTATATGTTAATAGAAGAAGACGGATTAAATTACATGATGTATGATGTGGAACTTAGAAAAGATTCTGTAGCAGTTAATGTATTCTATTTCAATAGACATAATCCATCTTACAAAGTAGTTACGGCGCTACATCCCAAGGAAATGCAAATGATAAATCTCAAACCTTTTACAAGATACACAATAGAAAATCACTCAAATGGAGATAGAAATGGTGGTCGTGTTATTTTCAAAACAGATTCGTTAGGAAGACCATTAGTTAACACATACAAAGAATTGAATACTGTCGATGAAATTGTTTTGCATATGAACATGAACGGTAATTAGAAATTAGTAATGCTCCAAATCGGGAAATATCAAAATAATTATCTGATTATCAATATTCTTTTAAGATTAGGCACAGAGGCAGGGATAAATTCTCTGCCTTTTGCTATCTTTGCAAGAAAAGCTATGAACAATGAGCCAACGAGAAGTTTTTGGAACTTTATGCTCCAGATTAAAAGTTGAGTTTCTGTGTCCCTATTGCCACTCCAACAATATTATTAAAAGTTGTAGAAGTAGTACAGGTAAACAACGCTACCGATGTAAGAATTGCCGGAAGCGTTTTATTACCGACTACACATACAAAGCCTATCTTCCTAACATTGATAACTGACCAAAGAGGGATTGGGCAATCGCAGCACGGTACTAACGTTGGGTGTTATGATTTATCAGCATTCATTCTTGTTTACTCTCAAGGGATTTTGTCAGCAGCACTGCTTGCTGTTGCAGTCTAATAAGAAGTTGGGAATAGGTTTCGAGTTTGTTGAGCAGTGGTTGAGCAGTGGCGACAGAATGATAAGTATTGAGGGCTTTCACGGCTTCGTTGTATAGCACGCCTATCTTATGAGTCATGGCAACGATTTCGGAGAGTTTCTCCAAGTAAGGTTCTTTTGCAGGGTCTTGGGTGATGACCTTAAAGGCTTCACCTAAAAGTCTTGCTCGGACAAAATCACTTTTCGTTTTTGCTCCCGACTTGCGGTAGAGTCTGATAAGCTTCTGCTGGTCTTCAGAATTAGGTATCCTGATGTGCCATCTGTCCCATCTTGGGCAGGTGGCACATCTGCCGTCTGGCTTCTTTTGTTTCTGCTTTTTCATTGCTTTCTAATCACGACTTGGGAGTGATTTAATCCCCCTTTGGGGCAAGGGTCTTTGTGGTACAAATTGCAATTTGTGGTACAAAGACACACCTTGCTGATGTAGAAAATGGGATTATAAGCCCCTGCTGTGTTACTGCATTCATTGAATACAGTAACTCGGCGTAGGCTTGCATTCGAGGAATGCAGTAATTCAGTAATTCAGAGTTTCCTCCATCTTTCCACATCTTCCTTGTATTGGTCGAGGTGTTCCCGCAGTACCTGTTCGACATATCCCGAAACGCTCGCTCCATGCTCACCGATTCTCCGCACCACGAAGTCTAACTTTCGTTGGATTTCCTCTGATACATACACGGCTTTGCGGTGGCTGTTGCGAAAGGGCTGGAGATATTTCCCCAGAAACTCGGATAATTGCTTTCTGTCCTTTGTTTTTCCCATTCTTTGATGAAATTCTTCGGTAGAAGTAGCCCTTTCTGTTGGCGACAACGCTGTTTCTTGATAGGACGGTTGAGAAAAATCCTCGTTACTCTCCTTGTCATTTTGTTCCTCAACTTTATCAACAGGCTCAAACCTTCTCTTTTCCTCTTCATAATCGGAGGGCTGGTCAAAATCGGGTAACTCTTCGGGCTTGCGGAGCTTAACGCCATAATTTCCCATATCTCTAATGGCTTGTTCCAAGCGTTGTTTCCTTTTTTCATCTATTCTTGCCATAATTTCTTGGGTATCGGGTTATAGTGTTTTTCAAGCATGGCTTGTATGTCGCTCTGCTTGTAGAGTATCTTCCCTCCGATTTTGTAGAAAGGAAGCGTTCCTGAGTTTCTGTACTCTTGGAGCGTGCGTGTGCTGAGCCGTAATTGCCTGCACACTTCCTCGCTCGAAAGGTAAACCTCGCCATCTAACATCGGACGAGCTGTGGCACAATACCGCTCCAACTTCTTCAAAGTGCCTTCCATCAGTTGTGAAAACAACTGCATCTGAGGGTCTTCCCGCGTAATGATTTCATTCTCTGCCATAATTCATTCATTCTTTGATTTCAATCCTTGACTGCATTCAGCATTTCACTGATGTCGGTCTGTTTGTAATAACACTTGTGTCCAATCATGGAGAAAGGGATTTTGCCCGTATCTCGGTATGATTGTAGGGTACGCTTGCTGATGCCTAAACGCTTGCACACGGCTTCGTTGTCGAGCCATTGCTCGGTCTCAGGAGGATTACCGATGAGTTTCTCCACACGATGGATAAAGTCTGCAAATTCGGAGCGATGTCGCTCCCACGCTTTGCGGTCGATGATAATGAGTTTCATTGCCTTAATTTTGTTTTGATTACTTTATTGTTACTCAGCAAACAAACTGTTATGCAGTCCATTGCCGTACTTCTCGGGTACAAAAGTAAACCCTCGGAAGCACCGCTGCAAGAAATGAGGATAAGCAGGGAAATAGAGAGAAAGCAATAGAAAAACAAAGGAAATCCGTCTGTGTTATTGCGGTAATGAGATGAGGTGCCGGCTCGTTCCTTTTATTATCTTGTTGTTTTATCGATAATTCGATAGTTCGACAAATCGAGATGTCGAAGTGTCGATAGATAGTTTTATCGATAGATTATTTTGACGATATATAGTTTTGACAACAGATAGTCATGACAACAAATTGTACAAACAATAGATTGTCCGTATTATCGTCAGTCCTATCTGTTGTTAGTTGTTACGCCTTGCGTCCAAAGAGCCTGAGTATGCCGTATTCTTGTCGTGCCTATACTCTCTACGGCAGCCCTGCCCTGCAAGGTTGGGAGAGATGAATACGACCGCATGGATATAGAAAATGGCAATACCACCTTGAAACAGAAAAATCCTGCGGTGGAGATTCTTCTCTCCATCCGCAGGACTCGACCTTTCAGGGCAGACAGGCTGCCGTTGTACCTTTGCACGATAAGAAACGGCTTCAGGGGCTTTGCGTCTGCCTTTGCCTACAACGCCTTTGGGCTTGCTTCCTCCGTCAGTTTGACCGTTGGCAGATTGTTGCTCTCGATGAGCAGCACTATCGTGCCTGTGAGTTCGGTGTAAAGACGGCCGTATTGCTCGTCAGAAGCCAATGTGTCCGTCAAACCGAACTTGTCGAATGTGGCTTGAACAGCCTTATTCGCCAACAACAAAAGTGAAAGCCTCTCGGGGAGCGGTGCAGGAAGTTCCTTCTCAAATTCGTTCTCCAAGATGTAAACAAGGGTGTCATACTTTGAAAAGTGCAGTCCACTGAAAAGCACTTCACTTGCTATTCTTTCTGCTTCTAAATGGTTAAAACCTTGCGCCACGGCATCGCAGTAGGCGGTCAGTGCCATGTCGGCTCTTGCCGTGATAAACTCCGTATCACTCATTCTTTCGGGATGATGTTCACTCATATAGCTTTCCAACTTCAATCGAAAATAGGAAAGTTCCTTTTTGCTATTATCTGACCCCAGTTCGGGATAAGAAATAGTTCATAAAAAAGTTGATAGTCTCACAAATATTTTATATCTTTACAGTTGATTTACAACAAGTTACAAATATATTTAATATGACTACCGATTACAAAGTTACAG
>NZ_LT965938.1:8604-25800 GCF_900241015.1 Metaprevotella massiliensis
CACTATTCTAAAGGCAAAACAACTTCTTTCAGCCTTCTGTTATTACCCACTCCTAATGGCATGGGGAGGAGGCGTATTCACACTGCATTTATATTGTATAAGACACTCGGTTATCCCGAACTGGGGTACAATTAACCTCGGAGCAAAGATACACAATAAGTGTGTTACTCCAAAAGAAATTCTCACTTAGTTTTATAGCCGAGACAATTGGCGTGTCTGTAAGTACCGTCTCTCGCGAAATTAATCGCAATTCAAATGAGAAGGGCATCTACAACTGTCATTTGGCAATACTCAGAGCTCGCCGTCGCAAGTCGAACAACCCTGGCAACCGTTCTGTCAAGCCTTATGTCCGCAGCCGTGTGTTTGAACTTATCCGCCATGAGCAATGGTCCCCCGAGGAAGTTTCCGGCTGGCTTAGGAGAGAGGAAGGCATTAAGGTCTCCAAGTCTACTATCTATAATTGGATAGCAGCCAGTTCCCCGCACCGTAAGGATAATATCCGGAAACACCTTCGCCATGGCGGGCACAAGGGCAGGACATCTAATATGTCGGGCANGAGAGAGGAAGGCATTAAGGTCTCCAAGTCTACTATCTATAATTGGATAGCAGCCAGTTCCCCGCACCGTAAGGATAATATCCGGAAACACCTTCGCCATGGCGGGCACAAGGGCAGGACATCTAATATGTCGGGCAGCGCACTGATATCTAACAGAGTTTCGATTGACGAACGGCCCGTCGAGGCAGATGGTCGTTCCATAGGCGATTGGGAAATGGACACCATCGTGGGAAAGAATGGAAAAGGTGCCATCGTAACGCTGGTGGACAGGAAGAGCTGTTATATGCTCATGGAGAGACTTGAAACGGGAAAACAGGCCGTACCTTTGGCGCATGCCGTGGTGCGGCTGCTTAGAGAGTCCCAATTGCCAGTCAGGACTATTACCACGGACAACGGAAGTGAGTTTGCAGCGCATGATATTATAGCAAGGGAACTGGGTACAACTGTTTATTTTGCGCATCCATACTCCTCATGGGAAAAGGGGGCAATAGAAAACATGAATGGACTCATCAGGCAATATATACCTAAGAAGACCAATTTCAAAGGTATATCCAAGGGAATGATAAAACATATAATAGAGAAATTAAACAACAGACCAAGAAAAAAGAATCAATTTCAAAAACCAAAAGATATGATTAAACAAAGAATTGTGTAATTTTGCACTTGCTTATGGAATCCGCCCCTCCGCCCATGCGTGTTAAATTTTCCTAAACACATTCCCTTTGCCCTCCACCTTTGTTTGTGTTCGGATAAAAAGTGTTACCTTTGCCGTCGCTTTTCAGAAAACCGACTTGCTTCAAGTCAAGGAGAGATGGTAGAGTGGTCGATTACAACGGTCTTGAAAACCGTCGCACTGAGAGGTGCCGGGGGTTCGAATCCCTCTCTCTCCGCGTGAAGTACTCTGTAAAAAGAGTTGAGAAAAACTTCAAAAACACGTAAGTATCGTAACTTCAATAAGTTGCGATACTTTTGTTTCATACAAATCTTACTTTTCAGAGGTCGTTTAGAGGTCGTATATACTCCCAAAATACTCTCCTGTGGCTACAATCTGGCTACATTTTTTTGAGACAAACAAAAATTGTAGCCAAGAGTTCGTAGAGAGTTCGTTTAGAGTACTTGTATTTTACTGCTATTCAAACAATTATGTAGAACTTTGTAGCTGGGCTACAGAAGTTGAAAGTATGGACGTTTGGCTACAATTTCCTTTTCGTCTGGCTACAATTTCTCTATTTCTGGCTACAATTAAAAAAAACAAGTATGAAGACAAATTTTAGAACCGCCTTCTATCTTAGAAGCAACTATGTCAACAAGGAAGGAAAGACACCAGTAATGTTGAGAATCTATCTCAATAATGAACGGCTTTCACTTGGCTCCACAGGAATTGCGGTAGAGCAATCACTATGGGACAAGGAGAATGAGAAACTGAAAGGACGTACAACCGACGTTCTTAGTACAAATCTTGAACTGGACAACATTCGTAATGGCTGGNATGAACGGCTTTCACTTGGCTCCACAGGAATTGCGGTAGAGCAATCACTATGGGACAAGGAGAATGAGAAACTGAAAGGACGTACAACCGACGTTCTTAGTACAAATCTTGAACTGGACAACATTCGTAATGGCTTGCAGAGTATCTATCGAAAATTAGAAGACAACCCCGATATATGTCTGGAGCGCATCAAATCAGAATATCTGGGTAAGAAAGAAGACATTGATACACTGTTGCAACTCTTTGATAAGCACAATGCCGATATAGCACGACAAGTCGGTATTTCTGCGAGTAGTGCAACATTACAAAAATATAATGTCTGCGAACGCCACTTCAGGGAATTTCTCCAAAGGAATTACAAAAGGTCGGATATCAAACTATCAGAGCTTACATATACAGTTATTAGAGAATTTGATATCTACCTTCGTACTGTCGTTGGGCAAAATCCCAATACCGCAACCAAGACAATGAAAACTTTCAAGACCATAACAATATTAGGACAAAAGATGGGAGTTTTGTATCACGACCCCTTCCTCAACCACCGTTTTCACTTGGAGCCGGTCAATCGAGGTTTTCTCACGGATGAGGAGATTATGAAGATAGCCAACAAGGAATTTGCTATTCAACGCTTGGAGTTAGTAAGGGATGTTTTCATCTTTTCATGCTTCACAGGTCTGGCATATATTGACGTATCCAACCTTACACCAGACAACATTGTTACGCTTGATGACAAGCAGTGGATTATGACCAAAAGGCAGAAAACAAGCGTGGAAACAAATGTGTTGCTTCTTGACATTCCCAAGAATATCATCGCCAAGTACAGTCATAAGACCTATCGGAACGGCAAACTGTTTCCCATCTTAACTAATCAGAAAACCAACGCATATTTGAAAGAAATTGCCGACATTTGTGGCATCAAGAAGAATCTGACCTTCCATCTTGCCCGACATACGTTTGCAACCATGTCGCTCAGCAAGGGTGTTCCTATGGAAAGTGTATCGAAGATGTTGGGGCATACCAACATTAAAACTACACAAATTTATGCCCGCATAACCAACAAAAAAGTGGAGCATGACATGGAACAGCTCGCTGACAAACTCGGCAAGTTCAATAAGGCGATGGGCATCTGATAATATAATAAAACGTATAACCCTAAAATAAAAGATTTATGGAAACCAAGAAAGAACTATCTTACTTCCGTCTGAAGTTGGAGAACTATCTCAGTGAGCATTTCCCAGAACTGCTGGGCGACAAACCATTCATAACGGCAAGAGCCGATGAAGCACTTTCCACCTACTGCGATGCAGTGGCACAAGGCTTCTCGCATCCCGAAGCGGAGAGTATGGCAAACGAAGTGTTGCATCAAGGACTGCATTTTTCAAAGTATGATACACTTGTGTCTGTCTTGGAGAATGAGTTCGAGAAAGAACTGCCCTCTCCACTCCCCGAAAGACTAACACCAATGCTTCTGAAGAATAAGGCTGTGCAAAGCGTTTTCGACAAGTATGAGCTGTCAGATGACTTCGGTGCAAGTCCTGAGTATGAGAAACTCTACACCGAATTGACAGGAACAATCGTTCTGCTCATTGAGGTCAATGGTCTGCCAACCGTAGGCGGTGAGAACATGACTTGATGTAGCACCATCTGGAGCTTTTGTAGTGTCAAGAGCCAAGATAAACGCTCCACTCCATACGCCAAGAGTTTTTTCAAACACTTGTCTTTTTTCGAGCATAGCTCTCAACAACTCGTGTGTAGTCTGCGCATCTTGTAACTGCTCTTGAAACTATAAAAAGCTCCGATATGAATACAATCATCATGAATCAAGACGTTCTTAAAAGTGCTATTTCTCGCCGAGACAATAGAAGCGAGCTTCCATTGTCCTCACGGCTTAACGAAATCGTTCACACACCTGCCTTCATCAAGGCAGACGCATCGAACAAAACCGATAAGAACAAGCAGCAGCCGAATTCTCCCAAGCAAGTCCGCCGCTTCGGTTGGACACGCTTCATCGAACTCGCAATCCTGCTTTCTATCGTTATTGGTGTCGTTTGGCTTATCTCGAAAATCGTAACGCCACAAGTCGTAACTGTCGTCTCAGTCATTACTGGTTTTCTGATACTACGCTTTATAGTCAGGGTAATTCTGAAAGTGGCATTTACGCTGCTGAGCATTCTCTTCTGGCTGGCGATTGTCTGTGCCATCCTGCTCTGCGTGCTTTGAGAAGCACAGCTCTGTAAAACCTTCATGTTATTTCATTAGGTGGTTATCTCGCATTTTGAGATAGCCACCTTTTCTATTTTCCACTACGAGCGTTGCACTTCTGCTTCTTTTCCAATGCTCCATGATATGCGATGACAAGGAGAAGCGGATGCTGTTTCCTTTTTATCCGCAAAGGTAATACGGGGCTTGTGGCTTTCAAAAGGTCTATGCCGCTTGGTTTGTCTGGAAAATCTCCACACCTACGGGTAGTATTTTCCGCCAAAACCTTGTGTAAGCCTGCC
This sequence comes from Metaprevotella massiliensis, assembly GCF_900241015.1. Classification (NCBI taxonomy): domain Bacteria; kingdom Pseudomonadati; phylum Bacteroidota; class Bacteroidia; order Bacteroidales; family Prevotellaceae; genus Metaprevotella; species Metaprevotella massiliensis. The sequence continues at coordinate 13,151 of NZ_LT965938.1, forward strand.
CCGCTACCTCTATTTTGCTACAAAAAGGAATCAGCATACTCCGATCTTTGGACGCATAAAAAAAATGTCGCTATGGATAAGCAAAAAGTAAATACAACATCTTCGATGAACAGCAAAGGATATAGCTCCTCCTCTCATTACCGCATTAACCCTACGGCTGAAAAGAGTGAGCAAGTATTGGCAATTAAGTTTGTACAATGGGACGTTCCCCCTTTGGAGAGCCTTTGTAACAGCAAAGTATATATCCTGCGTGTGAAACTCAATAGTGGTGAGTGTATGAGCCGTGAAGAAAAGAATTGGCTATGTGAAGCGGTAAACTCTAATACCTATTTCCGCACAGCCGTACCCCTGCAAGGCTATCGCTTTGACTTCTTTGATGTACTGAAGAAATACCTTGTCAATCAGTACGGACAATGGACAGAGTATTACGCACCCGACAGAACAAGCCTAAGAGCCTACCTATATGGACGTATCAATCAAATTGTAGAAATCCCAAAATACTAAGCAATATGAAAGGAACAGAACATTTTACACGGACAATAGCCGAATATCTTAATCAGCGTGCTATGGCAGACCCCTTGTTTGCCCCTAACTTGATGAAACCGAACAAGAATATCGAGGAGTGCATCACCTACATTCTTAATGAAGTGCAGAAAAGCGGTTGTAACGGCTTTGATGATGATGAAATTTTCTCTATGGCTGTTCACTACTACGATGAGGACGATATAGAGGTGGGTAAGGCTATTTCTTTCCAAGTTGCTGTTAATCACATTGTGGAACTCACAGAGGAAGAAAAAGCTGAAGCAAGACAGGAAGCCATTAAGCAATATCAGCGTGAGGAACTTGCCAAGTTACAGAGCCGTAACGCACGAGTGAAAAAGACTGAGAACATAGCAACCCAAGTACAACCATCACTATTCGATTTTTAAGCCTATGAAACCGAGAAACAAATTTGAAAAGGCAGTTTTGGAACAAAGTAAGTATCTTCGCCCAATAACCAAGACACAAAATAAGTGGGCATTCCGTGAGTGCATAGACCACTTCGCCTACCGCTTGCCAAAAGGTCGCACCACTTGTATGGATTGTGGGCATAGTTGGGTAATGAACAAACATAGAGAAACTTGCATTTGCCCTCATTGCAGGGCAAAGTTGCAGGTCAAGGAAACCTACGAACGCAAGTTGCAGCAGAAGCAGTATTTCACCATACTTACCACTTGTGGAGAGTTTCAAGTATTACGTATGTTCCTACTTGTTGTGGGTATGGAGAAAGGTTACAAAGCACAAACTTCTATAATTGAGATTGGGCAATATTGGTGGAATATGCTGGGACGAAAAGCTGTGGTTGCCATACAGAGGGTGTTGGGACACTATATTGATACCTTTTCCTATTATAGCCCTATGGCGATACGCAACGATAATGAAGCCTATCAGCATATTGCCTACTCACCGATATATCCAAAGTTCAAGGTTACAGACACACTTCGTAGAAATGGTTTTAAGGATAACTTCTATGGCATCGTGCCTACACAGCTTATTCCTGCATTGCTTACAGACAACCGTGCAGAAACATTGATGAAGTCGGGACGTACAGACCACCTACGCTATTTCCTTGGCAAAAGAAGAGCGTTTGACGAGTATTGGCAGTCCTATAAGATTGCAGTCCGTAACGGCTATGATATTACAGATATTTCCCTTTGGTGTGACTATGTAGACACACTCTTCAGGTTGGGCAAGGATATTCACAACCCAAAATTTCTTTGCCCCACAGACCTTAAAGGCGAACACGACCGCAGACACGAGGAACTTCTCAGAGTGCGTGAAAGGGAGGAGATAGAACAGAAGCAGCAGAAGGCAATGGAAGATGAAAAACGTTTCAAGGAACTCAAATCAAAATTTTTCGGTATCTGTTTCACAGATGGCACTATTCAAGTCCACGTATTGGAGAGCGTGCAGGAGCATTTAGAAGAAGGTGTATCAATGCACCATTGCGTATTCTCTAATGCATACTACCTCAAGGAGGACTCCCTTATCCTTTCGGCTACCATTGAAGGCAAGCGAATAGAAACCATTGAAGTATCATTACGAACTTTGGAAGTGGTACAAAGTCGTGGAGTGTGCAACAAGAATACGGAATATCACGAACAGATAGTAAACCTTGTGAATGCCAATCGAGGTCTTATAAGCCGAAGAATGAAAGCAACAGCATAAAGTATGAACCATTAAATTATCAGAGATATGAAAACAGAGATTGAAAACATCATCTATAACTATGCAGACGAGATACCGCATATTCTCATTAGGGTTATCAACGCAATAACCCTATCCGACAGCAAAGAGGAGTTAAGGTCGGCTATCAATAAAATAGCTGAAGAAACAGAACTTGATAAGTTCTTTGCCTATGGTTATGGTGCGCACCACTTTTGGCTCAAACACCGCAGACTGTCCAATGGAGAGCCAAAGGAATACAGATTATTAAAGGTTGAATTTTAAGATTATGAAGAAGAAAGTTTACAGAGTTCGGACGCAATATGTCTTTGAAGGAGTGTTCGATGTGGTTGCGGAGAGCAAAGAAGACGCACGGCAGAAAGTCCTGCAACATTGTGGGTTGGTTATGGGTGGAAGCATTCACAGCACTTTGCCCGATGATGAGATAAATTGGGCATTTGACAGACACCCCTACAAACGAATAGACAGAATAATGAAAGTGCAAAAATATCCTCCTAAATAATAGCAAAAGCCACGCAAGCTAAAATTTGCGTGGCTTCTTTTCTTTCTCTTTGAACGAGTAGGCGACCAAAGCAAAGAAGCAAAAGAAAGTCGCAAGTATTTTTAGATGAATACTATTTTCTAGACATTTCTTCAAATGCACCAAATGAAAATACCATACTAATATCTTCATCTTTTGCTTTTTCTGTAGATGATAAATCTTTCACTCCACAAAAACATGGTATTTTTTCTTCATCTAATGGTGTCGGTATATAGGGCATTGTTAGACTTTTTCTTTGTTTCGAAAAATCTTTATCACACAAAGGTATCGGTATCTGGATAAAAAAATTAAAGTATGCCAATCCGAAAATGTAAGCAGGAACATCATCGTTATCATTTTTTCTTTTAAAAATCATACAAGAATTAAAAGGAAATCTTGCTTGATATAATCTTTCTATCATCTTTAATCCAGGACCACACTCTCGTTGTCCCTGCAACCATGATAATGTGTGTTCAAAATATTTTAATTCACTTTCAGGCATTATTGTTAGTGCCATCTTGGTTAAAGCTTTATAAACATACTGTGGAATATAGCTTCTTTTGCCTTTAACAGAAAATGATTTGTTGTTAATATCCAAGTCTACTTTTAGTTGTTCTCCTTCTACACATTTTATATTAAAGCCATTTGTATCGATAGATATAGATGATTGTTCTGATGAATTATTTTTATACTTAGGTATCTTTCCTCCACCTTTATTCACTTTTGCAAAGACATGATGTAATTTCATATATTCAGCAAATTGACTCTCATACATACTAAATAATTGATTACATTCATCGCATTCATATTCACTCTTTAAGGTTTGGTTACCAATAAAATGAGGAATGGCATGAGCTACTTTCTCAAAAGTAACATTAGGTTGACCCTTCCCACAAAAACGGCATTTACCTTTGTGGGAGTCCTGTAATATAATCTCTTTGTTATCATTTAAATGATAACATACTACAAATGAGTAATACTTATCCACATTCTTAATCATTTGCTTAGAATCTAATTTTATCATTTTATTATTAAAAATAAATTTTGCAAATATACTTCTTTTATACAAAACACAACTATTAAAAAAGAAAAATCAATAGTTATATTTTTATGGAATAAAGAACAGCGCAAACTCCACCTGTCTGCGCTTGACCAGCCCACATAAGATTTTTCCCTTGTATCGGCAGAACGAGACATACTCCCGATAAAAGTTCTTGTCGCCAGCTTCTATCTTTTGTAGTAGTCTACTCTTGGGGTGCTTACCATATCCGAGCAACCTTCCCACACCCACATTGTAGGCAAGCAAGGTAAGCAGCAAGGCATCCTTACCATACCCTTTGAAGTGTTCAAAGCATTTCCAAAGGTCTGCACGGAGGAGCGAGTCCGCCTGCCGTTCCGTCATATTGGAAGAGAAATGCTCGCCCGGTTGCAACTGATGCCCATATCCGACATACGGATAGCAACCTTTTCTGTGTAGCCCCTCGAAGTATTTCACGACCACCACGGCGCGCTCAAAAGGAGGTAAGTCTGCCAACCGTACCCTGCGCTGGGCAAGGGTCGGCTGACAGAGCAAGCACATTATACAGAATAAAGCAAAGCGTTTAGCTGTTCGCATCGTTCAAAGCTTTGGTTACTACTGTGGTGGACTTTCCTTTTTCCTCCGCCTTTTCGTTGTTGAAACTGAAAGTCAGTTGCTGCATCTTACCAAAACTGTCCTCCACGTACACGTCAATCGTCTGGCGGTCCGTGGAGAGCGAGGTGTAGTACAGACGGAAAACGTCCTTTGTGAGCGGATAGCGGTCGTTGGGCTTGAACACTTTTCTATCGTCCATTTTCAGTGTTCCCTTGCCGTCGGGCTGGAAGTATCGGATGGTGTAGCGTGTGTCAGCAAAATCGCCCCCTCGCTTGAGCGTGCAGCGTATCTCTGCCGTCTGTCCCTTGACAATGTCCTTCTGAACGGGCATCGTCTCGACAGTGAACGGATAAGACTGCTGAACATCCAGCTCCCTATCACAAGCAGATAGACAAAACACGGCAAGGGCAAGTACGCCCATTACCCATATCGAACTTAATATCTTCTTTTTCATGTTTCTTTTCTATTAAATATTAAACCTAAGTCCTGCTGATAGCGCAGGACGGAAACGATGCACGTCAGAGCCGAAGAGCAACCGCCCTTGTGCCTTGACAAGAAACAGAAGCCTGTCCGTGAGGAACACCTCCACCGAGCCATGAACGGCTCCGCCATAGACGAAGCGTGAGCGGTCGAGCAGCGTAGCCCCATCGGGCAGCAGCTTCTGATCCTCGTTGATTTCCTCATAACCACCTAATACGGATATGCCACCATAGAGAAGCACGTTCTTGCCATTGTCGGAGAGTATCGGGTGCATATAGCCCACCTGTAAGAGTGCATCCTTGAGTTTTACGTTATAACTCCTGTACGGCATATTCTGCTGTTCATACTCTGCCATAACAAAGGTGTAGTTCTCCTTTTTGAGATAACGGGGAAGCGATATGCCTACACCGAAATTATCACCTGTAAAAAGTTTCTCTCCCTTGATAAGCGGAACACTCCCTACGACCTCTATTCCCCTTTGCTTGGGGATAAGTCGCTGTGCTTGCGAGGGCAAGCTAAAAGCCATTGCTACCGCTGCACAAACCGATAAAATGATTTTCTTCTTCATAATGTCTACCATTTCAGTTTGAGGTTATCAATCTTCTTTGCCAACCGCAGGTCTTCTGCCGTTACATGAAAGGTCAGTGTACGACCACCATTTCTCTCATAGAGCGTCACTTCAAGCTGCTTGTCTTCTGCAAGAGAGAACTGTTCGAGCGCAAACACAGTGTGTTCACTACCCATGCCACGCACCTGCATCACCTGATGATAGGCACGTAAGGGCAGAAGCACTTGCTCCTGAATGGCGGTACGCTTTGCGACCTTCTTATCCACCACCTTGAATGTGATAAAATCCACCGAGTACGGCATATTCGTACCGTTTTCCATACGAGTGTGGAAATACAGCAAGCCGTTATGGGCATACAAGCCACGAAGCAGGAACTTCATACCGAACTGCTGTGCACCGATATGTTTGATGGTACGCTTGTCATTCTGATAGATGGTCTGCATCATCAGCTTTACTAATACGGGCGACTCGTTGCCGAGTTCCTTGAAATAGATGTCGGCACGATTGCTGGGCAATCGCCCCTCAGTTGGTGACAGGAAGTCTTTCATCTCAATGCTGAGCTTCTCTGGCTCATCAGCATATTTGACATTGAAAGCGTAAAACGAGCCGTCCTCGCAAATCACGCTCATGTTGGTTTCCGTCTCAAAGTCCTTCACCGAAGCCTTTACACGTAGTACGTTCTCTGCATCCTCCGCCTTCCCTGCGATGATGTTCTGCGAACCTAAGTCTACATAGCGGATGGCAGAAGGGAAGATAAGATGCACGGTCTTGTCAAAGGTAACGTCAAGACCATACGGCAGTACGACACGCCCATTAGGAATGGCACGGGTCATGCCTTGAAAGAGTTCGCCCGAAGAGAGAGGACGGTTAGGCATAAGCGGTATGCCGCTGTTGAGGTCTTGTGCTGTGGCTGTCGCTCCCATCGTTGCGAGCAAAGTCATTGAGATAATAAGTTTCTTCATTGTTGCTGTTGATTTGATGTTATTGTTTTACTTGTCATTTTTGATTGTTTTATTTGGACTGAACCAAGAAAAGGCGATAGCCCCCTTTGAGCGTTACCTTGACGGTGCGCAGTTTCTTCTGAAGCAGCTGACTTGCACCTTGCATCACCCCACGGGCAGCCTCGGAGATAATCTGGTCTTTGGCAGAGGAAGCGAAGGTAAAGGAAGTTCCCATTGAACCACCGATGTTCGCCCCGACTTCCTTAAGCGCATTGATGTCCTCCGAACCTGGTATATACACCCCCTCCTGTCCGTCCGTGTCGTATGCCGAGAGCTTGACGGCTATGATATGTCCGTCCACCTCAATGCTTTTGATAAGCAGGTGCATACGGTTGCCCTCAATCTTGGCAGCGGCTATGAGTCGGCTTTGACGTGGAATGCGCAGTCCCTGCACCTTGGCAGTTTCCAGCAGGCGGAGTACCACATTGTCGCCCTCCTTGAGCGTGGTCGTTCTGTCCACCACCACTTTGAGCGTATTGCGCATCGTGGGTGCAGCCGTACTTGTTAGCGAATGGAAGCCCATGTTGCGTGCTCTTGTTCCATATTCCTTGATAAAATCCGCATCGCTCATCGGCTGACCGAGTGAAGTCACCACCTGTTTGCGCTCCGCCAAGATTTCCATTGCAGGCAAGTCGGCTGAACCTCCGTTTGCATTNCCCATGTTCCGTGCTCTTGTTCCATATTCCTTGATAAAATCCGCATCGCTCATCGGCTGACCGAGTGAAGTCACCACCTGTTTGCGCTCCGCCAAGATTTCCATTGCAGGCAAGTCGGCTGAACCTCCGTTTGCATTATTGCTCATGCGCAGCCCTTTGTCCGTAGCCGTTTGTCCCTTACTCTCAGTAAAGTCATTACCCAAAGATGGTGGAACGGCAGAAGCCTTGGGAAGATACTTTGCTGCCATCTGATAGCTCTTTTCCATCAGGGCAAGCTGCCTTTTCTCTTCATCACCCTCCCTGCTGTCTTTGGAAGAGAGTTCCTTTTTAAGGTTATCTATTTCCGAGCGCAAGGCTTCACGCTCCTGCTCGTGTGGATCGGGAGCGTAAAAGGAGTTTAAGAGGCGATTATTCTCCTCATAGCGGTGCATAGAGTTTTCTATCTTTGCCGTAGAAGCAGCTGTTTCTGCACGCTTCGCCTCTGATGGAGCGGTGTTCTGTGCGAAATAGTCCGACAGCTTGCCCATCTCCTCACGGGTCTGTTCCTCCTCGTGTGTCTTGTCGCCTAATTCGTAGGCTTTTAGCTTGTTGCCCGTAAGCTGCTCGGGCGTTGCCTGCGGGATGCTGTCATTGAGTCCCTGCTCCGCAGCGGTCTTATCCTTGTCCGATGGTGCGAAGATAAACCACATCGAGAGGGCAAACAGCAGTCCCAGACCTCCAAAGACCAAGCCTTTTTTCATTTGTTCTTTCTGTTTATTATCCATTTTCTTTGATTGTTTGATGATGTTGTAGGTAAAAATTGCCGTGTAACTCTTGTAAAGTGCTGTCCGTCCGTATCGGACTGTCCGTCAGCTTTCCCGTGGGGATGGGTAGTTTCTCCTTCTTTGGAGGAAGGAAAAACTGCGCTATCATCCAAAGGGAACAGATGAGATAGATAAAACTCAGCCCATAGACGATAGCCTTGCGCTGCCTTATCGTGAGCCTTTCACACCAATGACGGAGCCAAAGGTGAAATCTCAGATAATGGTGAGCGAGCAGATAGTTTACTTTTCTTGCCATAGCCTTATCGTTTATAGGTCTGTATATCCCTATTCTCCTTGACGAGGAAGTTCTCCATCAGGAAGCCTTGCGGGTTGTTATCCGAGCGGACAGAGTTCTGCAGCGTGCAGGTCGTTACAAGACTGCGCTCTGTAACGTTACTCTGACGGACGATAAACTCCCGTGCATAGGTCGTTACCGCATAAGGGTAAGTATTAAAGTTGCAGCGGATAGAGTCCACCTCTATGCGCTGGTTGATATTACCCGATATGGCACGGTTATAATAGCCCTTCTCTGCCAAGTCTTTGTAATAGTTGAAAGCCGACTTGTCGCACAGGAGGAAGGCTCGTTGCATATTCTCCTCGATGGCGTCCTTATCGGGCGCAATGGTGAAGAAGAGCTCGTGGAAACGGTGGACGTGTTCCCTTGCCTCCACGGGACGATTACGACTTGCATCCTGACTGAGAGCCAGCATGAGCGACTTTCCCTGGTCGAGCACATAGATTTTCTCCCGCTGCTCCTTGGTGAAGCCGTATGAGGCATAGACGGTATAACCGCTTACCGCCACGCAGACGATAGCAAAGACAAAGGCATAGAGTCTTATCTGTCTGAATGAGGTCTCGATGTTGTTGAGTGATTTGAATTCCATTTTTCTTTTATATCTGTTGATTAATTAAGCATAGTTGCTCGATTTCTATTTTCCTTTAAGCAGTGCTCCCTTGATACGTCCACCGACATTTCCCACAGCAGCACCTGCGCCTGCCATGGCAGCCTTACCGCCTGTATATGCACCTTGTGCGCCACGCTGTGCTGTCTGGTTAACATTGCGACCGTAGGAGCCAATACCGCCACCAGCTTCAATAATCCAACCTGCCACAGTAGGCACGCAGAAGTAGCCCACAATACCGATGAGGAAAAAGACGATGTAGTACCACGTCCCTGAATCAGGCAGATAGTTCGGATCGCTGAGGGCATCGATGTCCTTCTGCATCATGAGGACTTGTATCTTGGTGAGCAGTGCCGTAAGAATCGAACTCACAGGCAGCCACAGGTAGACCGATATATAGCGTGAGAACCATGCCGTAAGTGAGCCTGCAAGACCATCCCACACGGCTATGCCGAACACGATAGGTCCGAGTATCGAAAGGACAATCAGAATAAAGGTGCGAAGCGTGTCAATGATAAGCCCCGAAGCATGAAACAGCAATTCCAAAAAGTCGTGAACAAGTTTCATGACCCATTGCTTGGTCTGGTAGGCGGCACGCTCGGCATACATCCCCGCAATCGTCACGGCATCCTCCGGACCGATGATGCCCATTTCCTCTATCTTTTGGTCAAATTTCTCGTTCGATACAAGATAAGCCGTTTCAGGATTTCTGAGGTAGGCTTCCTCCTGCAGCTTATCCCTCTTGGCGGTCAGCTCCGCCAAGTTGCCTTCCTGTTGGTGTACCATCATCTCCGTTCCCTGCACTACGGGCGAGAGAACGGCATTCATCGTACCCAGTACGACTGTCGGGAAGAACATGATGCAAAAGCCCAAGACAAAGGGGCGTAGCAGTGGAAACACATCGATTGCCTCGGCACGGGCAATGGAAGCCCACACCCGAAGGGCAATATAAAAAAGCGCCCCCAAGCCCGCAATGCCTTTGGCAATGCCCGTCATTTGGGCACAGAGCGGCATCATCTCATCGTAGGTCGAGCGAAGCAGCTCATGTAAACTGGCAAAATCCATAAGCAAAAGTGTTTTATGAAAGTTCGTTCAAGTTCTTTCTTTGTCTGTGGATTTACCAATACCTGCTTGCCGTATTGCCGTAGAGTGCCTTGACAGAGGCAAGGTTGTTCTTCTCCCTTGCACGCACGTAACTTACGGAGATGTTCTTCCTTGTATAGTACGACACCAAAGAGCGGTATTCACGTAGTGTGGTATAGATACGGTCTATCTGCTGCATGCGCTCGTGGTCGTTCATGGAGAAGACGTTACTCTTGACGATGGACTTGAGTTCTTTCAGGCTCTCACCGCTCTGCTCGAGAAGCTTGGTGTAGCCCGAAGCCATTGCGGCGAGTTCCGAAGGGCGGAAGTTCTTGTCTGAGAGCATTTTCTTATATGAGGTAACATAAATCTCCGAGATGTCGCCTACCATGAGAATACACTCCTTGACCTTATAAGCATCTCCTATAAGGTTATTCACCTTCTTGAGGGCATCGTAATACTTCTTGGTATCGTTGTAGAGTTTTTCCACCTCCTTGAATCCGTCCAAGGTATTCTTTACTGTCTTCGAGGCGGTGGCAATCTCCTTGACCGTATTGGCAATGTTGCCGGCAAAGTTACCCGGGTCATAGACCGTCCACTGTGCGTGTGCTTTGGGAACTGAAAGGCTCAATCCTAAGAGAGCCATGAAAATGTACTTTTTCATTGTTGCTATAGTTTTGATGGTTTATTACTTATTTCTTTTTATTGTTTCTTTTCTCTATGGCAAGCTGACGGATAGCCGTTTCGATGTCGCCACCGAGCTGTTCCGCACGCTGCATGACCTCCACCTTCTCGGTTTCTTCCGTGGTGTAGGTGAGGTATTCCTCCATGCTCACCTCCGTAGCATAGACAGCACTCTGCATACCGCCCAGACCTATCCAAACTTCCTTGTAGAGTCGGTTGGGGTCGTTGTTCTGATTGATGGAGAGTATCTGGCTCTTTTCCTTTTCCGATAGACCGAGCATCGCCTGTATACCGTCGAACTTGGTCATGTACTTGCGCTGGTCAAGCAGTATCTTGCAGTCGGAGTTGTTGATGATGCTCTCCTTGACAATGGGCGACTGGATGATATCGTCCACCTCCTGCGTTACGACAATGGCTTCTCCAAAATACTTTCTCACCGTCTTATAGAGATACTTGATGTAGTCCGCCATGTTTGCCGAAGCAATGGCTTTCCATGCTTCCTCAATAAGTATCATCTTGCGGATACCCTTTAATCGGCGCATCTTGTTGATGAAGGCTTCCATGATGATAATCGTTACCACAGGAAAGAGGTCTTTGTTATCCTTCACTTGATCGATTTCAAAGACAATTATTACTGTCCGCTAAACATAGAAATCCTCATTCCAACTCATTGAGACACAATAGTTCGGATAACAGCATGTTAGTGACAAGCCCCCTTATTCATTTTCTGTTACCTCCGGTGGCGATTCAGCCGCTGCTTCAAGCATGAGTTTCATGTCGGCATCCGGCATGTTGAAGAAATTATTCATATTAAGGTATTCCATAAGTACAATGCGCACCATAGTAGCCAGCCCTGAGAAACTCCACCGCCTCTGCAATGAGCTTTGCAGCAGTGACAGTAATAGATTGGCAATGAGTGTAACCCAAATCTGTATCTTGATGGCGTTGGCACTCTCCCCATAGAAGTATCTAAGCGGGAAGTTCTGTTTTATCTGCTTGAAAAGAGATTCTATCTGCCACCTCCTGCGGTAGATGGCTACGATAGTCTCCATGGACATGTCAAAGTCGTTGGTAAGCAAGGACACGAACTTTGGCATCTTTCCCCTCTTGATATCCACATAGGTGATGATACGCGCTATATGGTTGATACCGCCCTTCCTGAACACCACCACCTGCTCACGATATTCCATCAGCCCATCCTCGTTCATATCCATGCAGTCTGCCAGCACCTCGTATTTGAGATTTTTCTTCATCTTGGTTACATAGACGACGTTCCTCTCGGTCAGTTCCTCAAACTTTTCATAGTTGATATATGCACGATCCAGGGCAATGATTTCATCATGCTTGAAATGGCTGGGGGCAAGCATGAAGGAATCGTTGGTCGCGGCAGAGGTGAACTTAACGTCACAGTGAACTCCTTCGTTTGCATGAATGACGGAATGCACTTTTATGCCTCCCTTCTTCTTTCCCGTCTTAGGATGCCGTCCCACGCCCTTGAAGATGACGTTAGAGAACAGGGTTATCGTGGTGGAATCGATGATTCTCAGACGTTTTATCCATTCCTCCGTACCATTGCGTCGGCTGTCCGAAGAAAGTCTGTCCTTATTGGACTCGTAAAGGTCGTNACAGGGTTATCGTGGTGGAATCGATGATTCTCAGACGTTTTATCCATTCCTCCGTACCATTGCGTCGGCTGTCCGAAGAAAGTCTGTCCTTATTGGACTCGTAAAGGTCGTGGTACACGTCCTCAAAGAACTTCTCCGAGCGTCTGGCGTTCGCGTCTGACAGGGTACTGCGCTTAGGAACCCTGTCAATGCCTATGTGGTGAAGCTTGCGCACCTCAGCCGTCATTGCCGCCTCTATCTCGCGTAGGGAGTCGAAGCGCATGATGACTGCATACAGCATCGTAAGAAGATGGGTGAAGCCGTCAAAGGTCTTCACATACCGCTCACCGCCGTTCTTACGGCTGGTTTCAACAATTTTATCATGATCAAGTGATTTTATCAGCTGACCATACACCGGCTGTCCGAAGAAATGTGTACTTTTGCTCATGTTATCTAAGTTTACTAACAAAAGCAAAGGTAACAAAAAGGG
>NZ_LT965938.1:26548-82568 GCF_900241015.1 Metaprevotella massiliensis
ACCTTTATGGAAAGAATTTATAGTATGTCAAAGGTACAATTTATTCCCAATCTAAGCAAGGAAATCCTGCTTTTTCCTTCAAGAATCGACGAAGATATCGCCGATGACGCTCCGGTACGCATTATCGACCATGTGCTTGACAAGATTGATATCAGCAACATATTGAAACTTTATCATGTAAAAGGGCGTAATGCATTCTATCCCCGTATGATGCTCAAGGTGATCATCTACGCCTACATGAACAACATTTATTCTTGTCGCCGCATAGAGGAATTGCTAAAACGCGATATCCACTTTATTTGGCTTGCTGGCTACAACAAGCCTGACTTCATCACCATCAACCGATTCCGCAACCGTGTGAAAGACGAGATTTCAAACGTGTTCACACAGCTGGTTCTTCTGTTGGCAGAGAAAGGTTTCATCACACTTGACGTGGAGTATGTCGACGGCACGAAGATAGAGTCCAAGGCCAACAAGTACACCTTTGTCTGGCGCAAGAACGTGGAGCGCAACATAGACAAGCTCAAGCGTCAGCTTGCCGTGCTCCTGTCTCAGGTAGACGACGTTATAGCCCAGGACAATGCAAGCAAGACCGAGTCAACCGGGATAACCCCAGCTATGGTCTGCGAGATAACATCACGTCTAAACGAGGAGCTATCGAAAGAAGCGCCACAGACAAAAGAGGCAAAGAAAGCATTGCGTGAGAAAAAGAAGCAGATACAGGAGATAGAGAAAAAAGCGGCCTCTCTTGCAGATTATGAGCAGAAGCAGGAAACGCTCGGCACGCGAAACTCCTTCAGCAAGACGGAACCCGACGACACCTTCATGCGCATGAAGGAGGATGCGATGAACAATGGACAGACCAAACCTGGATACAATCTACAGATAGGCACCGAGAACCAGTTCATCCTCAACTACGCCTTGTTCCCCAATCCCACAGACACTCTGACATACATTCCATTCATGTACTCCTTTGCTGCACGCTATGGACATCTGACAAGCACTGAGGTAGCTGACTCCGGCTACGGCTCTGAGGAAAACTACCGCTTTATGGAGGAGAACGGTATCGAGGCCTACGTCAAATACAACATGTTCCACAAAGAGCAGCGTATGCACTATGCACCGGGTCCATTTCATCAGGACAGCTTCTTCTACAATGCCGGACAAGACTATTACGTATGTCCAATGGGGCAGCACATGGAACGCATTGGCACCAAACGCGACAAGACAGCGAATGGATACCAGACGGAAAGCGCAAGGTACAGAGCCCAAAACTGCGAAGGATGCCCGCTTAGAGGATCTTGTTTCAGGGCTAAAGGCAACAGAGTCATAGAAGTCAATCACCGCTTGAAGGAATACAAGCGCAAAGCATCAGAAAGGCTGACATCTGAGGTCGGAATAAAGCATCGAGGTCGCAGGTGCATCGAACCAGAGGCGGTCTTTGGACAGATTAAGGCTGACTACGGCTACAAACGATTCAGACATTTTGGAAAAGACAAGGTCGAAATGGACTTTGCCTTCTTTGCCATTGCCTTCAATCTGAAGAAAATGTGTGGAAAGTCGAAAAAGGCGGCATAATGGACCTGTGTTTACCATATTTTCAGTGTCGTGGAAAGTCTGGATGGCAATTTTAAGCCAATGGGACACCATATAACAAAAATCAATAAATAACTTTGTTTTTGCTTTCGCTAAACGATATACAGAAAGAGGGTGCGCCATAAATGACCATAGTCAATTATGACACACCCTCTAAATTTGTATCTTACCCAAAAGTTTAGCGGACAGTAATAAAAGACAATGAAGCGTTTGGAGAGCAGGTCAATATTCTTGTCCGAGTTCAGCAAGAAATCATATCGACCGCCACGATAGTATTGCTTCAATGTAGTTAAGAGGTTGTTGATGTTGAAGTCCGAGAGCGTTACCTTGATGTCACGCTTTTCCATATCCTTGCGGTACACGTCCCTCAGATACTCATAGAAGGTATTGAAGCAGGGAACGATGGTATGATCCGTCCTGATAAGTTCGATATAGGCATTGACGGCAGAACCGAGTTCGCCTGCTTCGGTCTTGGAGATATGTTCATCAGCACTTTTCCAAAGTGTAAGTAATAATGTGCAGATACTCTCCCTTTTCTCAACATCGAAGAAGTAATCATCCGTATAAAAAGGGTTGAAGGATATCGGATTTTCATTGGTATAGGTAAAATACACACCGTCCTCACCTTTGGTCTTGCGGTGGATAAGTTCACACAAGCCTTGATACGAGTTACCCGTATCAACCAAGAGGACGTGTGCCCCTTGCTCGTAATACTGGCGTACCATGTGGTTGGTGAAAAAAGACTTACCACTGCCCGAAGGACCTAAGATGAACTTGTTACGGTTGGTAATCACGCCACACTTCATTGGCAGGTCGGAGATATCGAGGTGGATGGGCTTACCCGAAAGTCGGTCAGCCATCTTGATACCAAAGAGAGAGAGCGAGTCCTTATAGTTCGTCTCTGCCGTGAAGAAACAGAGGGCAGGCTCGATGAAAGTATAGAATGACTCTTCTGCAGGAAAGTCTGCCGCATTGCCGGGAATACCCGCCCAGTAGAGCGTTGCCGCATCAATGGTATTGTGGCGAGGGTGGCACTCCATCAAGGCAAGTGCAGAGCCCACGTCATTCTTGATCTGGCGAAGTTCTTCCTTATCACTACTCCATGCCAGCACATTGAAGTGGGCACGAATGGAGGTCAGTCCCTGTGAGTGGGCAATATTGAGATACTCCTGTATCCATTCCTCGTTGATTTGGTTGCTACGGCTGTAGCGTGCCAGCGAGTGCATGTTTCTTGCCTGCTTCTCGAAGCGTTCCAAGTTGGCATCGCTATCCTCTATGAAGATATACTGGTTATAGATGTGGTTACACGGCAGCATCAAACCCACGGGAGCGGCGAAGGACAACCTGCAATCGGAGCGGTCAGTGGAAAGCCGTTCATATCGGCTGTCCGTGCTCACACTTGTGGGCAAATCATCTGTATCGCTTAATGTATGTAAGCAGAGCATATTGTCGCCCACACGCACAAGGTCTGCGCCCAGACGGATGTCCTCCAAAGACGCATGCCCTTCTTCAGATAGAGAGAAATACCTGTCGAGTAGTCCGCCCTTTTCATTTGTGCCAACTAACTCATCTTCAGTCATGCGGACAATCCTTAGCTGCTCGGTATCATTGATGATACGCTCGAACTGGTCAACGGCTTCCATAAACTTCATCACCTCATCTTTGTTGGTGATTTCCTTGGGCAGCAGGTGTCCACGGCAGAGTGAAGAGAAATTACTCTGCTGTGCCATACGCTGCTTGTTCGTCTTGGTAAGGAAGAGATAGACCGAGTGGTGGAGATACGGACGTTCGTTGAAGTGCCTTTCGGAGGAACGGGCAAGGAAGCTCAGTCCGCCATCGGAGAGATTTCCTTGATAGTCCTCCTTAATAAACCAGTCCTGCTTGTGTACGATGCTGTAATTGGGTAGCACCTTGATTGCCTTATGCCAGGCAGAGTGCATTGCCTCGTATTCTGTTGAGGTAACGGTAAAGAGTTCGGGTAATTCCAAACGGAAGGCGACCGTAATATCTGCGTCCTTGCTCACCATACACCCCTGCTCAACGGAGAGCAGCGGGAACTTCGACTCCAAGGTAGTTATCTTACTGTTGTTTCTCATTGCTTCTTTCTTTTGGGTTGAAGGTTACGGATAAGGTGAAAGACCGTCCGGCGGTTCAAGAGGTAGCGTGGGTGCATACGAACTGCTCCCTGCTTCATCAGCCCATACTGCCCGTACTTTCGGTTCATGGAGAACGTTTGCCACACCACGAGGGTGGCACCCACTACGCCTATGACCAGACAGGTTATCTGACTGATGCCACAGAGATAGAACACGACCACGAGGATGAAGACAGCCAGCAAGCCTCCTGTAAAGAGGAAGAGGTACTGCGCCTTCAAGCCCTTGAACTCCACCGTCCGACCTACACCTTTGTTGATTTCCCAACTCGCCATAGTGGTTACAGGAAGAAAGAACGTAGGATGGTGGCAGCCACGATGAGGAAGATGCACGCACCGAACCAAGAGGCTGCGGTCTTGCTCGTATCGGGGTCACCCGAACTGAACTTATTATAGACCTTGATTCCTCCGATCAAGCCCACCACGGCACCGATGGCATAGATAAGTTTCGTACCGGGATCGAAATAACTGGTCACCATCTTGGTGGCTTCATTGATACCCGCCATGCCGTTGCCCTGTGCGTACGCTCCTGTGGCAGTGGCGGCTATCAGGAGCAGCATTGTGATTTTCTTTTTGTTGTTCATTGTTCTTTTTATTTTAAGTTGTTAAACAAATTATTTTCTTTTTAGGGTGAAAGTGGCAAGGGGTAGCTCGGTTTTATCGTATGACAGATATTGGCAGATTGTTTTACTTTTGAGCCACCCCCGCATCACTTTACAATTTTATAATATGAATAAGAACATTAGTTTTACAGATAGTATGACAGTGGACGGTCGGCTTCTTCCGATGTATCGCTATTCTCTTGTGCAGAATCAAACTCGGGAGATATTGTTTCTTCGTTCGTCATTTCCGCTTCTTCCGCCTTACGAATAGCGGCAAGCAGCTTTTGATGGTCTTTCTCTTGCTTGAGCGTTGCCTCCTTGATATAGTCCATGAGCTGTGTGCCCCGTATGCTTTGCAACGTGTCCTGCACCTTGTCTTCATCTACCTTATCAAGTTCATCGTCATTCCTATGCCAGCCGTTTACACGATATAAATCTCTTGTAAGAATGGCGGAAGGTGAGACTTCGGGCATCTCCGCATCAGCGATTTGCAGTTCCTCACGGACAATTGCGTCTTCGTCAGTTTCGTCCATTGTGTAGTCAACCTGCATTTCATTGTCCTCTTCTGTACCTTCCACTTCTTTTTCTTTGGACACCTGTGAGCTTTTTTCTGCAAAGGTATCGGGATTATCGGCTGGATTTTCAGAGGAGGAAACAGCGGGAACTTCGGGGAATTTTTGAGAGTTTTCCGTATTCTCTTTTGTGATTTCGGCATAGCGTTCCCCGTATGATTTGCTTTTGCCGACAAGCATTTGCTGTGCCTGCTCAATTTGGTCTTGGGTAACAGAAGACACTCTCTGTTTTTGTTCCTGTTCATTTTTCTTTTCACATGCTTTCTCCAATTTGCGGCACGCCATGCGGAATTGTTGCCAGAGGAAGAGTATTCCAATGAACACCCATACCGCTATCAGAAACAGAAGTATGTTGAATAGTATCGTTTGCATAATGGTGATTTTTATATATCGTTGGTTCTTTGTTCAAAAATCTATTGCTACCTTTCGTCGATGCTTTGCTGTGGCATTATTGAGCAGTTCCTTGTGCTCCTTGAGGTGTTCACGCAGGATGTTGTCAATGTAGGATGCCATTGACACCCGTTCGCCCAAGTCCTGCAAGACGTTTTTTAGCACTTGGAGTGTTTCAGCACTCATGGTAAAATTGGTCCGCTCCCGAAGGCGGACTGACTGTAAATAGCGTGTGCGGTAGTCGTCTAAGGAAATCTGAGATGTTCCCACACATTTTTCATTTCCTCTCTCGTGGCTTTTATACAAAGTCTTATCCTGCTTATTTTCCGAGGTAGACACAACCTCCTTTACCAGATGCGGTTTTTCCTTTTGGTTGACACTGACCTCTGTTTTCATATCTTCTTCCTCATCAGGTGGGTCAAAAGCCAGCGTTTCCTTGGGAGGAGTCTTCATCACCCCTTCTTCAGCCATCTCCTTGAGCTTGGCTTCCAGTTTTTGCCGTTGTTCCTGTATGTTTGCCATAATGCTGTCTTATTTAATTTGAATATGGGTAAGTAATTCTTCTATCAGCTCATCAATACCAGTCCCTGTCCGTAAGGCTTTATTAGGAGGAAGGTAAGTGGAGCGGAATACCCCACGAAATCCGTATTGCTCCAATTCATGGCTGAAACGGTGGGTGGCATAGATGTTTTGGTTAAGCAGCGTATAATCTTCGTTCTTGATATACTTGCTGTAGTATTCAATGAGCGTGTTCTTAACCCTGCGGTCAACTTTGTTCCATAGAAGAATGACTTCCTTGATACGGGCACTTGACATGGACACGCCCAAATCGTTTACCGCCTTGATATAGGTGAGGCAGGCAACCATCGACTGCACGTCTGGCTCTAAGGGAGAAAGGATATAGTCCATATCCAGCGAGAGTTGCAGAAGGTCACTGGTACCCGCATGACCGGGAAAGTCAAAGATGACCAAATCGAATTTCTCTGATGGATGATTACTGATATACTCGCTTGCCGTTGCTATTGCCTCCTTAGGTGCAGCTTTGAGTATGCGGTAGGCTGTACGCTTCAAAGAAGAGAAATGTTGTCTCATCTGCTGAGAAAGCTGTGGATCACTTTCAATGCAAGCCTTTTCCCTTTCACGGAGTTTATAGAAAGAATCCTGAGACAAGTCACAGTCTACTGCAAAAAGGCGAATGCCTCTTTCGTAGTAAAGAATGCTGCTGACTATCTCCGCCAAAGTGCTTTTGCCAACACCTCCCTTTTGAGAGGAAAAGCCCAGAAATATGGGCGATGTTTGTATCTGTTCCATACTATAGATATTTTAATCGTTTGAACTATAATTCGAATGGTAGCTCGTTAAACTAATCGTCAGAACGAATTATTAATTCTTTTATCTGTCGAAATATCGAATTATCGATCGTTCGATTTGTCGATTTGTCGACATCTCGATAGTTCTATCTGACGATATATTGAACTATTGAAATAGAGTTCGTCATATCGTTCTTTTAATAGTTTTATCGAACGATATTCCGTTCGTTTTATCTGCAAAATAAAAGCTTTTTCGATAGATATTTCTATGTCATAGAAGTACAAGGATAAATAAGGGAAAAGAGTGAAAATGTTTGATAATGAGATATTTGAAAATCCACCGTAACTTTGCAGGCAGATAAAAAACATGGAGGTAAACTATCCGAAGCGGACACCCTTACAGGTGGATGCTTCTATTGCATCAACTCTTGATATTGGCAAGGTGTGTCTTTGTAACACAAACCGCAGTTTGTACCACAAAGACCCTTGCCCCGAAGGGGAAGAGAATTACTCCAAAGTCGTAATTAGAAAACAAAACGGATATGGATAAGAAAGAGGAACATCGTTCAGAACGAAAGGCGGCAGAAAAGCCACGATGGGACAACTGGCATGTACGCCTTCCCAACCCGAAAGACCAGCAGAGGGCGATTGATTTGTTTCAGCGTTCGGGTGCAGAAACCAAGTCGGACTTTGTGCGCGGTCGTATTCTTGGAGAGAGTTTCAAGGTGATTACGGTGGATAAATCCGCCGTGGAATACTACCGAAAACTCTCCGAACTGACGGCACAAATCCACAAGATTGGCGTGCTCTATAACCAGACCGTTCGTGCCATCAACACATATCACAGCGTGAAGACCGCACAGATTCTGCTTGAAAAATTAGAGCATTTATCGGCTCAAATTATCACCTTGCAGGAACAGTCTATCCGTCTGACCATAGACTACCGCAAGAAATGATAGCAAACATTTCTTCCACGGAGAACCTCGGAGGGGCACTCGGCTATAACTTCAAAAAGGTGGAGAAAGGGGAAGCGAGCATTCTCCTTGCCGCTGAGTTGTATCAGGACAGGGAGGGACGTTATACGATGGAGGAAGTGCTTGCCGACATGGAGGCTCTGATACCGAGGAAATGCCGAACGAAGAAAGCGGTATTCCATTGCTCCCTCAATCCGCATCCGGACGAGAAACTCTCCGATGAAACACTCACGCAGATAGCCAGGGAGTATATGGAAGCTCTCGGCTACGTCAAGCAACCCTATATCGTGTTCAAACATTGTGACATTGCCCGTGAGCATATACACATCGTGTCGCTTCGGGTGGACGGCGAGGGAAAGAAGATCAATGATATATTTGAAAAGCGAAGGAGCAAACAGATTACCGATGCCTTGGAAAGGAAATACAACCTGATTCCGAGTTCAAAGGTCAGTGATAAGGAGGAAGTAGGAATGCCCAAGGTGGACATAAGTAAGGGAAATATCAAGGAGCAGGTCGCAAGCGTTGTCCGCACGGTTCTGAAGCATTATCGCTTCTGTTCATTGGGCGAACTGAACGCCATTCTTTCCGCATACAATCTTGCCGTGGAAGAAGTGAAGACTGAGTTTCGGGGAAAGAAATACGACGGGCTTGTCTATGTCCCGACCGATGACAAGGGCAACAAGGCAGGCACACCCATCCATGCCTCAGACATCGGTCGTGGTGTGGGCTATACTGCCGTACAGAACAGGATGCAGAAATCGAAGCAAACCATCAAGCCATTAGTACCGACTATAAGAGGCATGGTGTTACAAACAATGCGTACCTTTCCCCAGACGGAGGAAGAACTTCGGCAACGATTGGAGGAACAGGGCTTGCGTGTGATAATCCGAAAGAACGAAAGCGGTCGGATCTATAGCATTACCTTTATTGACGATAAAGATGGCGTTGCGCTCAATGGCTCCCGATTGGGCAAGGGATATGCCGCCAATGTATTCAACGCCTATTTCTCCAATCCAACAAACAACCCATTCTTGGATGAAACGCTGTATGGCAGTCCGTCTGCCCGTTTGGAACAATCGCCGACCATTCAACCCTCGCAATCAGAGACGGAAGAAGGAGACAACCTTGTCGATGAACTTATAGAGGATATGGTGGGCGAGTCATTCGGAACGATGGGCAACGATGATTGGAAGGAAGCCGTATGGCAGCGTAAACTTCGCAGACAAAGTAAGGTAAATCTTAAACGCAGGAAGCGTTAAGAGTTTCATTCAAATAGTATTCAAACGACATTCTAACAACAATTAAATAGTATTATGGCACAGGAAGACGATTTAAGGGCATTGGGTAAAGTCATGGACTTTATGCGGGGAATATCAGTGATATTTCTCTTGATTAACTGTTATTGGTTCTGTTACGAGGCGTTTAACGAGTGGCACTTTACGCTCGGTATCATCAACAAGATACTGATGAATTTCCAGCGAACTACGGGATTGTTTTCATCCATCCTTTGGACGAAACTTTTTTGTGTGGTGTTCCTTGCCCTGTCCTGTTTAGGGACGAAAGGCGTGAAGGAAGAGAAAATCACGTGGCCAAAGATTTGGACGGTGCTTTTCTCCGGCTTCGTCTTTTTCTTTCTCAACTGGTGGCTGTTGGCATTGCCCATTGGCAAGATAGGGGCGGCTTCGCTCTATATATTTACGCTGTCCATTGGCTATATCTGCTTGCTGATGGGCGGCGTATGGATGAGTCGACTGCTCAAAAACAACCTGATGGACGATGTATTCAACACGGAGAATGAGAGTTTTATGCAGGAAACAAGGCTGATGGAGAATGAATACTCGGTCAATCTCCCTACACGTTTTTACTATAAGAAGAAGTGGAACAAGGGCTGGATCAATGTGGTCAATCCTTTCCGTGCCTCGATGGTGCTCGGTACACCCGGTTCGGGCAAGTCATACGCTATTGTGAACAACTATATCAAGCAGCAGATAGAAAAAGGCTTTGCCATGTATATTTATGACTATAAGTTTCCCGACCTTTCGGAAATAGCCTATAATCACCTGCTCCGTCATTTGAACGCTTACAAAGTAAAGCCACAGTTCTATGTAATCAACTTCGACGACCCACGCAAGTCGCACCGGTGCAACCCCATCAATCCTGCCTTTATGACGGATATATCGGATGCCTACGAGAGTGCCTACACCATCATGCTTAACCTCAACCGCTCGTGGATACAGAAGCAGGGAGATTTCTTCGTCGAGTCACCGATTATCTTGCTGGCTGCCATCATTTGGTTTCTGAAAATCTATGAAAACGGGAAGTATTGCACATTTCCACACGCTATTGAGTTTCTGAACCGCCCCTACGCACAGATTTTCCCCATACTCACCTCCTACGATGAACTTGCCAACTACCTTTCTCCCTTCATGGATGCGTGGGAAGGAGGGGCGCAAGACCAGTTGCAGGGACAGATTGCCAGTGCCAAGATACCGCTTTCAAGAATGATTTCTCCGGCTCTCTATTGGGTGATGACAGGTGATGATTTCTCGCTTGACATCAACAATCCCAACGAGCCGAAAGTACTTGTTGTGGGCAATAATCCCGACCGGCAGAATATCTATTCGGCAGCACTCGGACTTTACAATAGCCGTATCGTAAAGCTCATCAACAAGAAGAAGCAACTTAAAAGCTCGGTAATTATCGACGAGTTGCCAACGATTTACTTCCGTGGATTGGATAATCTCATAGCCACAGCACGAAGCAATAAAGTGGCAGTGTGCTTGGGTTTTCAGGACTTTTCGCAGCTTACCCGTGACTATGGCGACAAGGAGAGCAAGGTAATCCAGAATACGGTGGGTAATGTGTTCTCAGGGCAGGTGGTTGGAGAAACAGCCAAAACTCTTTCCGAGCGTTTCGGCAAGGTACTTCAGCAGCGACAATCTATGACCATCAACCGAAACGACAAATCCACCTCTATCTCCACACAGATGGACAGCCTTATCCCTGCATCGAAAATCAGTAACCTTACACAGGGTATGTTTGTGGGTGCAGTGTCCGACAACTTTGATGAACGTATCGACCAAAAGATTTTTCACGCGGAGATTGTTGTGGATAGTGCCAAGGTGTCGGCTGAAATGAAAGCATACCAGCCCATCCCTATGATAGTGGAATTCAAAAATGAAGATGGCTCAGACAATCTCAAAGAAACCATCGAAGCCAATTATCGTAAGATAAAGCAAGAAATACTCTCGCTGGTTGATTCAGAGATTCAAAGGATAAAGAACACCCCTGCCTTGTCCCATCTCATTCCAGACAAATAATACAAACACGGATTGGGTATTGTAGTTGCAGTGTGATGATTACGGAACATGGCTATACCCACAGATAAATCCTTATGATAGCTGTTAGCATTGATAAACTACGGCTGTAACAAATCGTTTTCCGGTTTAGCCGTTTTAGGTGAGTGAGAAGTGTAAGATTGTACAGCTCGATATGGTTGGTGGAATGAAAAACGGGTATGGAGTATTTCCTAACTGATAAGATAGCCATAGTTTTTCAATTTATCGGTATAAATAAATTCAGCTTTGAAGAGGAAAGGGCTTTTAAGTATTACCGACAAAGTACGATTGGTACTCTGCCTACATTGAAGGCAACTACATGATTTATTTCTCTATCGTACAGCGATAGACGGTTATTTGATTTTACTTGTTATCTGTAAAATCCTTTTAAGCAAAGTGGTAATTGAACTTTCCAATACTCGTGCCGTACTACGAATACTCCACTTTTCTTTGGTCAGTTGAATGATTTCAGAATCAGTGTCAGGAAGATAGGCTTTGTCGGCGTAACCGGTAATAAAACGTTTTTGGCAATGTTTGCATTAGTAGCACCGTTTGCCATTGCGTTTCTTCTCACTTTTGATCATTTCCATTGAACAGCAATGTGGACATATTAACATAGATATTGCCCTCTTTCATCGCTTTATTACAATGGAAGTTACTGGACATTTATAATTCGCCTTACAATCTTTTGAAGTATGCTTTCATTGCTTATTAATATAGATGCTGTACCAGTCATTCCACTGATAATTTTATACCTGCAATCCGTTATCCTTATCTGTGCCGTGAACACGCTGCCTGCTGCCGTTTGTCGGGGTGTATGCGATGTGGATGTTATGATACCATTGGCAGCTCCGTATGTTTCTGCATCGTAACCCTCAACTTCGATGTTTACCGTCATTCCTCTCGTTATCGTATTCACGTATTTATAGGGAATGTCTATTGTGCCTTGACGGGCATTTGTCATCTGTACCTTTGCACTGACGGTTTCGGGATAAGGTATAAAGTATGCGCCCACCAGCAGTCCCAATATTACAATGGTGATAATAGTGATGCCATAGCGTACAATACCTGAAGGAATCTCGCCAATGATGTGTTTTACCTTCTCGCTGCGGAGTTCTATCTTGTTGTCTGCCATAATCTTCCTTTCTGCTGTCAGTTACCCAATTCCAATTGATTCTTTACAAGGTTGTAATAAGCACCACGCTTCGCTGTAAGTGCTTCGTGGTTGCCTGTCTCTACTACCTTACCTTTATCTAACACCACTATCTGGTCGGCATTTTTTACTGTGCTTAGTCTATGCGCCACGATAACGACTGTCTTGCCTTTGTAGAACCCGTCCAAATGTTCCACAATCATGCGCTCATTGTTGGCATCGAGCGAGTTGGTGGCTTCGTCAAGGAAGATGTAATCGGGATTCTTATACACGGCTCTTGCTATCAGAATACGCTGTTTCTGTCCCTGACTCAACCCCACGCCATCGCGACCAATCTTTGTGTTGTATTTTAAGGGCAGCCCCATCACATAATCGTGAATACAGGCTATTTCTGCAGCTTTCTGCAACCGCTCCTTGTCTATCTCGCCATCATCTACGGCAATGTTCCTTGCTATGCTCTCGGAGAATATCACACCGTCCTGCATCACTACGCCACATTGTCTGCGCCACCACTTCTTATTGAGCTCATTTACATCAGTTCCTCCAATGGTGATTTTTCCGCCCAATACAGGGTAATAGCCCAGCATAAGCTTGATGAGTGTTGTCTTACCGCTGCCCGATGCGCCTACGATAGCTGTTACCTTGCCTTTGGGGATTGTGAGGCTTACATCATCAATGATAGTTTTCAGGGCGTGAGGGTCGTACTTGAAGTTTACGCTTTCAAGGTCAATTCCCTTATGTTCTTCTTTTACTGCCATTTCCAATCCTTGCTTTCCGTTCTCATCATCTATGCGGTGTATCTCATTGATACGCTCAAGGCTTATCTTCACGTCCTGCACTGAATAGAAGAAACTCATCAACTGCTCAACGGGGGAGTTGAGTTGTCCGATGATATACTGCACGGCAAGCATCATACCTAAAGTAAGCTGTCCGTGAATGACGGCTGTTGCAGCCACCACCGTGATGACAATGTTCTTGAGTTCGTTAATGAAGATGCTGCCTGCCTCCTGTGTCTGTTGGAGCTTCAGCGACTTCATCTGCACCCCGAAAAGGTCTGCCTGAACATCCTCCCATTCCCAGCGACGGCGTTGTTCACAATCTTGGAGCTTTATCTCCTGCATGGAGGTGATGAACTCGTAGGTCTTGTTGTTATTGATGGTTTGTTGCTCGAAGAGTTCATAGTCCAACATCTTTCTACGTCTGAGAAATAGCGCAAGCCAACCGCCATAGAGCAGACTGCCGAGCATGAAAATGGTAAAGATGAGCCAGTTATAAGACAGCAGTACAACGCTGAATACCACAAATGTAAAAAGCGAGAACACGATGCTGAGCGTTTGCTGTGTCAGAAACGAGTTTACACGGCTGTGGTCGCTCATACGCTGCATAAGGTCGCCCATCAGTTTGGTGTCGAAGAACGACATGGGCAGTTTTAAGAGTTTGATAAAGAAGTCGCTCACCAACGAAATGTTAATCCGCATTGATATGTGCAATAATAACCATCTGCGAATAAAATCCGTAGCCGTGCGCCCTATAACAATCAAAAACTCTCCTAATAATATAAGCCAAATGAAACCAATATTATTATTTTTAATTCCAATATCTACGATTGACTGTGTTAGAAATGGTAGGATTAGTTGCAAAACACATCCTAAAACTAAGCCAATGATTATTTGAGTAAAAAAATTACGGTATTGTTTAAAATATCCATATAGAAATCTAAAAGATCGAGGATGGAATCTCTTCTGTTGCTTTGAGGTTTTGAAATTATCATTCGGTTCAAGGAATAAAGCAATTCCTTTCTCTTCGTTATTAGAAGTTGTGGCTATCCAATGTGTTTTCACTTGATCAATAGTGCATTTCTGGATACCTTTACTTGGGTCAGCAATATAAAACTTATTCCTTTTAACCTTGTATAATACAACAAAATGATTCTGATTCCAATGAAGTATGCATGGAAGATTTTCATTACACAAAGACTCAATAGTTACTTTGCCAGGAATAGAATGAAAGCCTAGAGTGGTTGCGGCTTCACATAGTCCTTGTAAAGAAACACCTTCCGAAGATGCAAAACATATTTTGGAGAGTTCTTCGATTGAAATAAATCGACCAAAATAATTAGAAATCATAGCTAATGATGCTATACCGCATTGCATAGCATCACGTTGCATGATAATTTTCATCTTCTTCATTGTATGGAGTTATAATCTATCTATCTCGTCCTGTCGAGATGTTTTTCCTTTATATTTACCCTTTGCTGCATTAAGAGTATATCGTATGCTTAATGTGATTGAACGGGATGCCCCTTGGATGTCAGAAGAATAATCGACAGTATTGGTGAACGTGTCAATTTTCTGTCTCCATGTATTGAATACATCATTAGCCGAGAGTGTGAAAACCCAGTTTCTCCAAGTTTTGTTCAAGGTCACCGATGCCTGCCACGAACCACGGCTATAAATCACATCTTGATTGCCGGTCCCGAGACCGAACAGATTAAAATAAGCATAGAAGCTGCTGGGAATATCGAACCGGTTGTTAAGCGACAGAGTATAGAGTGGTTTGTTGTATTTTCTTACGGGTGAGCCATACTTCAAATCCTGAACGTAGAACACGCCCTGTATGGTGGGATGCCAAAAGCCGAAATCAAGTTGTTGGACAGCCACAAGTTGGAATGAGTTATAATCTGGCAGATTGACTGGTTGTACAACATTAATACGATCGGTGTTGTCATAGCGATATATTGAGGTCACATTCCGTTTGTTCATTGTGAATGAGCTTTGAAGGATAAATTTCTTATAATAAAGATTCAATCCTATTTTGTGGCGGAGAGTTGAACGAAGTTCAGGATTGCCCGTTTCCCAAAGGGTAGGAGTAACATAAACGTATGTGTTGTCAAGAGATTGGTATCCCGGACGAGACACGGATGCTCTGTAAAACAAGCTCATACGAATAGATGAGTTAAAGGATATGCCCAGATTAGGCAACAAGTCTGTATATGATTTTGATAAATCTTCACGAAGAACGTTGTTTTGTCTGAAATCTGTATTGGTTGATTCAAGTCTAAGTCCACCATACATATTCCATGTGTTGTTGGGTGTCCAGTTAAAACCGACAAATCCTGCATAGAGATTTTGTTTTACATTGTCTGTTTCTGGAGCAATAAAATCCTGATTCCCGGTGGAGGACCCCAAATAATCCTGATTGTTGCGTGTATATGAGATTTCCGAGCCAGCCTCTATCTCTACCTTGCTGATTTTTCTTGACAGTACAATTTTTCCTGACCATAAAGAGGCTTTGCTTACATTCGAATTGTAGATCATATTGGTAGAATTGTTCTCATCTACACCCGAGTTGGAAGTACGATAGGATTTTACATAATCGGCGTCTATGCGTAACCCGATATTGGCAGGCAAGGAAAAACTGCCGAAGGTGTTGACATGATGCATAGAGCTTTGACTATGCAGGTCACTTATTGATGCTATTACATCTTCGGTCCCTTGATTTTCCATAACGGATTTGGCATTGCCGCTATAGTGACTCTTGGGAGTGCGCTGAAACGTGTATTTTGCACCAATGGAGTTGTTCCCGAAATCGTAGTTTAGGCCAGCGTCTGCCATGAGGGACTGGCTTCTGCTTTTGGCTTTGGAATAAGTATCAGTACGATATTTTGATTCAGGGTTACTCTCTGAATAAAAACCTTCAATATAATGTCTATCCTGTTTGAAGCCAGAAAAGCCGTATGATAAATCTCCCAAGACGGTAAGTCCGCTTTCTGTATGGTAATTCAGTGACACATCGACAGATTCTGACCATTCTTCACTTGCCGAAACATTACCTGCTGCGACAGCATGGAATCCCTCATTAAGTTTTTTTGTGCGTATGAGAATGACAGATGACACATTGGCGCCATATTTTGATGAAGGGTTGGTGATAATTTCTACATTGGATATATCGTTGGCGGAAAGTGAAGACAACTCACTTATTGAACGCACAAGCCTGTTGTTGATATAGATAACGGGTGTTCCATGTCCAAGGACAGATATCCCACCGCCAGATGCGTCAATCATCGGAAGGTACTTGATCGCCTCCATAGCATTGCCAAGTTTTGCAACAGGATTTCCTGCCATTGAGATTTGCAAGCCCCTCGGCGTTCCCTTGACATATCTCTTACTTCCCCGAACCACGACTTCTGCAAGTTTATTGGTGCTTTCAATATAAATCGTGGTATCACACGGAAGGATTACATCTGTGGTTTTGCATCCTACGGAGGATATGGAAAGAAACATCCCTTCTTTTAATGGGGTGTCGAAACCGAACAGACCGTTCAAATCCGTAAGGGTTGAGCCAACCATAACGGAGTCGGTCTGCATGAGTCTCACTGTTGCGAAACTTACTGGGATGGAATCTTCTAAGGTTAAAACTCGTGATCTGATATTATAGTTCTGATTCTGAGCGAACATAACGATATTCGAGAATAAAACTATAAAAAAAATAAAGAATCTTTTCATTTTCAAATACTATTTATACATGAAGGGTCTGGAAAGAGGGTGTGTCATAATTGACTATGGTCATTTATGGCGCACCCTCTTTCTGTATATCGTTTAGCGAAAGCAAAAACAAAGTTATTTATTGATTTTTGTTATATGGTGTCCCATTGGCTTAAAATTGCCATCCAGACTTTCCACGACACTGAAAATATGGTAAACACAGGTCCATTATGCCGCCTTTTTCGACTTTCCACACATTTTCTTCAGATTGAAGGCAATGGCAAAGAAGGCAAAGTCCATTTCGACCTTGTCTTTTCCAAAATGTCTGAATCGTTTGTAGCCGTAGTCAGCCTTAATCTGTCCAAAGACCGCCTCTGGTTCGATGCACCTGCGACCTCGATGCTTTATTCCGACCTCAGATGTCAGCCTTTCTGATGCTTTGCGCTTGTATTCCTTCAAGCGGTGATTGACTTCTATGACTCTGTTGCCTTTAGCCCTGAAACAAGATCCTCTAAGCGGGCATCCTTCGCAGTTTTGGGCTCTGTACCTTGCGCTTTCCGTCTGGTATCCATTCGCTGTCTTGTCGCGTTTGGTGCCAATGCGTTCCATGTGCTGCCCCATTGGACATACGTAATAGTCTTGTCCGGCATTGTAGAAGAAGCTGTCCTGATGAAATGGACCCGGTGCATAGTGCATACGCTGCTCTTTGTGGAACATGTTGTATTTGACGTAGGCCTCGATACCGTTCTCCTCCATAAAGCGGTAGTTTTCCTCAGAGCCGTAGCCGGAGTCAGCTACCTCAGTGCTTGTCAGATGTCCATAGCGTGCAGCAAAGGAGTACATGAATGGAATGTATGTCAGAGTGTCTGTGGGATTGGGGAACAAGGCGTAGTTGAGGATGAACTGGTTCTCGGTGCCTATCTGTAGATTGTATCCAGGTTTGGTCTGTCCATTGTTCATCGCATCCTCCTTCATGCGCATGAAGGTGGCGTCGGGGTCCGTCTTGCTGAAGGAGTTTCTCTTGCCGAGCGTTTCCTTCTTCTGCTCATAATCTGCAAGAGAGGCCGCCTTTTTCTCTATCTCCTTTATCTGCTTCTTTTTCTCACGCAATGCTTTCTTTGCCTCTTTTGTCTGTGGCGCTTCTTTCGATAGCTCCTCGTTTAGACGTGATGTTATCTCGCAGACCATAGCTGGGGTTATCCCGGTTGACTCGGTCTTGCTTGCATTGTCCTGGGCTATAACGTCGTCTACCTGAGACAGGAGCACGGCAAGCTGACGCTTGAGCTTGTCTATGTTGCGCTCCACGTTCTTGCGCCAGACAAAGGTGTACTTGTTGGCCTTGGACTCTATCTTCGTGCCGTCGACATACTCCACGTCAAGTGTGATGAAACCTTTCTCTGCCAACAGAAGAACCAGCTGTGTGAACACGTTTGAAATCTCGTCTTTCACACGGTTGCGGAATCGGTTGATGGTGATGAAGTCAGGCTTGTTGTAGCCAGCAAGCCAAATAAAGTGGATATCGCGTTTTAGCAATTCCTCTATGCGGCGACAAGAATAAATGTTGTTCATGTAGGCGTAGATGATCACCTTGAGCATCATACGGGGATAGAATGCATTACGCCCTTTTACATGATAAAGTTTCAATATGTTGCTGATATCAATCTTGTCAAGCACATGGTCGATAATGCGTACCGGAGCGTCATCGGCGATATCTTCGTCGATTCTTGAAGGAAAAAGCAGGATTTCCTTGCTTAGATTGGGAATAAATTGTACCTTTGACATACTATAAATTCTTTCCATAAAGGTACAAAAAAAATATGGAATGGCAAAGCCCGTGCTTGTGAAAGTTCGGGCTTTGTGATATGTTAAAAGAGGGTGTGCCAATTTTGACACACCCCCATATCGTAAGAATACATTAACAAGACATCTTTTGTTTTTTCCATAACAATCAGTTTTGCCAATACAAGAAAAACAAGGACTCTTCTCATCAATATGTTTTTCTAATTCTGACAGATAGATCGCTCGTGGGGATCTCCAAATTTTTGCCAATGAATCTTGCTTCAAATCTCCTATGATAAAATTTTTGTTCCAATATAATCGTTCGCACAAATACAGCGAAAAGGTCTTCAATGGCTTCAACTTTTAGTAATTTCATAGCGATGAAGTGCTTTAAGTTAAACATATACGAACTATGAATCCCATAGTAAGGTCTTTTGACGCGATAAAATTCCGGAATCATCTATTGTCTTTGACGGCATAAAGATAGCAATTTTTTGCATCGTTCGCAATAAAAAATAAAAAAAATGCTCATAATGCTATTTTTTAACTTTTCGCAACACTTTTACGGTGACAATCATTCAGATTCCATCTGATAAAAACTCATTTAAAACAGAAAGACTTTCTTGTTATTTCCCAATAATTCCCGCTTTTCTTTCATCTTCTTCATTCTCTTATTATAACTATAATTTAGCAGATGATTTTAGTATTCATCATTACAATTTATAAAAAATGGAATCAAACAGCAATGACAACTATGTGCTGGTCTTGGAAGACCGCACAGAGGTAAAGAACGAGAAAGAAACGGGGAAACTCTCCGTAGTATCTGGTATCGACGACAAGGGCAACCTCAAGACCACCGAAGCCACCGCCGTCAACCAAGCAGCATTTCTGAAGTTCAACAGCAAGGAGGGACTCTTGGAGAACTTCATGAAGAATTTCCTTCGTCAGTTCAACGAGCCGACCCGTTTCGGACTGTACAAGGTGGTGGCAAGCAATGTGGAGCAGGGCGTGGGCAACCTGCGCACCCTGCTCCAAAGCCGTGAGAAGCCCGAAAGCAAGCAGCAGCTGGCAGAGATTGGCGTACCCTTTGAGGACTATCTGCCACAGCAGAAGAACACCACCGCCATCGACCCGGAGAAAGTGGACTGGAAGCAACTCGACCGCCTCGGACTTTCCCGTGAGCAGTTGGAGCAGAGCGGAGAACTCACAAATATGCTCAACTGGCAGAAAAGCAATCTCGTTACGATTGCCATCCCGATGGGCGATACCACCATCTACACCGATGCACGTCTTGCCTTCCGCACGGACGGCGAGGGCAACATCGGGCTGGCTATCCATCCTTTGAGGAAAGAGCCACAACTCGATTTTCCCTATATGGGGTATAAGTTCTCGCCCGAAGATAAGGAGCAACTACTCACTACAGGCAACCTCGGCAAGACCATTGAGGTAACACCCAAGAACGGAGAGCCTTTTGCCGCCTACGTTTCCATCGACCCACAGACCAATGAACTTGTCGCCCTGCGTGCCGACCGCGTGAACATTCCCAAGGAAATCAAGGGTGTTACGCTTTCCGATGCACAATACAAAGACCTCGTGGAGGGCAAAGCCGTGAAGATGGAGGGCATGACAGCCAAGAGCGGCAAGACCTTCAATGCCACCCTGCAGGTCAATGCCGAACGGAAGGGGATTGAGTTTATCTTCGACAACAACCGTGGTTTCAAGGAACGCCAGCAGCAGACACAACAGCAGGGCGCACCCCGCAAACTCTGCGGCTTGGAACTCTCAGCGAAGCAGCGTGAAGCCTTGGACAATGGGCGCACGCTCTATCTGAAGAACATGGTCGATAAGGAGGGCAACTCATTTAATGCCTATGTCCGTATGGACAAGGAACAGAACCGTCCTCGTTTCTATAAATGGAATCCCGATAAGAGCCAAAAAAACGTCAAGGTCGAAGCCGTGGCGGAGGAACACAAGACACAGGTTGCCGTGAATAATCACGGTAAGACCAACGAAGCCACCAAGAACGTGAAGGAGCCGTTGAAGACCGGGCAGACACAACCTACTGCCGCCCAAAAGCAGAAGCAGGACGAAAACAAGCAGAAGAAGTCCCGTGGACGTAAGATGTAACCCTTAATCCTTTACCGACTATGACAACTTGTATTATCGCCGAGAAAACCTCGGTAGCCAGAGACATTGCCCGTATCGTTGGGGCAAATAATAGACAAGACGGATATATAGAAGGTAGTGGCTATGTGGTTACTTGGGCGATGGGACATCTTATTACCCTTGCCATGCCCGAAGCCTACGGCTTTTCCGCCTACAAAGCCGAAGACCTGCCCATTCGTCCCAATCCCTTCCAACTTATCGTGCGACAAGTGCGCAAGGATAAGGAGTACACATCAGACCCCGCAGCACTCAAGCAACTCAAAGCCATTCGAGTTTGCTTTGACAAGGCTGACCGCATCATCGTAGCCACCGATGCCGGGCGTGAAGGTGAACTCATCTTCCGCTATATCTACAACCATTTGAACTGCCACAAACCTTTTGACAGACTTTGGATTTCCTCCCTCACGGATAAAGCCATCCGTGAAGGACTTTCCAATCTTAAGCCGGGAAGCCATTACGATAATCTCTATTACTCTGCCAAGGCAAGAAGCGAAGCCGACTGGCTTGTGGGCATCAATGCCAGCCGTGCCCTGTCCATCGCTCGCAAAGGCGGTTACTCTTTGGGAAGGGTACAGACCCCGACACTCGCTATGGTCTGCCGTCGGTACATAGAGAACCGTGATTTTGCTTCCGTACCTTATTGGAAACTCTCCGCGCTTATGGAGAAAGAGGGCGTGTCGCTGAAAGCCGTGTGCGAAACTGCATTTGAAAATGAAGCCAGCGCACAATCCGCTCTCGCTGTGCTTCACGGACAGAGCGGGCTTAAAGCAGAGTCGGTCGCAAAAAAGGTGGGGCATACCGCACCACCACTCTTGTACGACCTTACTGCCCTGCAGAAGGAAGCCAACAGACACCACGGCTTTTCAGCGGACAAGACCCTCTCTATAGCCCAGACTCTCTACGAGAAGAAAATCACGACCTATCCCCGCACAGGCAGCCGATACATCAGCGAGGATGTCTTCGAGGAAGTACCCGCCCTGCTACGCAAGATAGGTAAAACGCTATCCAATCCGCTTAACCGCCATTCGGTGGACAACGCAAAGATAACCGACCACCACGCCATCATTCCCACGGGGGAAACACCACAGGGCTTATCGGCAGACGAGGTGACCGTCTATCAGATGGTAGTAACCCGCTTTGTCGAAGCTTTTTCTCCCGATTCCGAGGAAGAACGTATGCAGGTGCGGTTCACAGACGGCACCAACGCCTTTACTTGGAAAGCGTGCCGACAAATCTCCTTGGGCTGGAAAGCCGTGCAGAAAGACAAGGCAACAGAAGTGGAGAAGAAAGAGGACGGAGACGAGCAGGTTTTGTCTTCGTTGCCCAACGTGGTAGAAGGAGAATACCTACCTATCCTCGATGTTGAGATTACCGAGCATAAGACCAAGCCTAAGCCACTCTATACGGAGGGTACCTTACTCTCGGCTATGGAAAGTCCGTGCCAACGAGAGCATAGGCAAACTCGTTTGACTATGCCGAGTGCAGCCGGAGTTCGCAGAATGCAAAACGCAGGGAAAGAGGTAGAAGATGCAGAGAGTAAAAAGGCTATGGCAGAATGTGGTATCGGCACACCTGCCACCCGTGCTAACATCATCGAAACCCTTATCCTCCGTGACTATATCCGCAGGGACAGGAAATCTATCATCCCCACAGAGAAAGGCTTGGCAGTCTATGAGATTGTCAAGGACAAGAGAATCGCCAATGCGGAGATGACGGGAAGCTGGGAACTGACGCTTGCCGCCATAGAAGCGGGACAGATGCCGCCCGAAAAGTTCGCGCAAGGCATCAACTCCTACGTCGGCACCATCTGCGAGGAACTGCTCTCCCTTGCCCCCGAACAGAAGTCCTATCCTGTATATCGCTGTCCCAAGTGCGGCTGTGAGAGCGTGGGCATCTATGCCAAGATCGCCAAGTGCAGACACGAGGGCTGCGATTTCCATGTCTTCCGTGAGGTCTGCGGTACGCTTCTCACAGAGGACAACATCCGGGACTTGCTGACTACGGGACGAACGCCCGTCCTCAAAGGTTTGACGAGCAAGGCTGGAAAGAAGTTCAACGCCCGTCTTGTCCTGAATGAAGACTACACCACTTCCTTTGAATTTGAAAGCAGGAAGGGAAAACAAAGAGGGAGATAATCCCGACAGAAACAAAGAGGAACGGAATTGGTCGGGAGATAATATACTTTATATCTTCCGACCTTTTTCCTTCTTAAATTAAAAAGAAAACACTATGGCATACAATAAGAAAGCAGTCTTGGCAGCCAACACGGAAGCCATCCGTGTGGTGCTGCGTCTGGAAAAGGAACGCCGCGAAGCCATCGAGGAAGAAAAAGCCACCCTGCGTGGCTATCAGGGCTTCGGTGGCTTGAAATGCGTACTGAACCGATGTGACAATCCCGACGACCTCCGCTACTGGAGCCAGTCGGAGCAACAACTCTTCGAGCCGACCCAAAGGCTCAAACAGATGATATACCGTGAAGCCGTCGATGCCAATACCGCCAAACGCTATTGGGAGAGCATCAAGGCAAGCGTGCTCACGTCCTTCTATACCGACACCCGCATCGTAGGCGCAATTGCAGATGCACTCACTTCCGTAGATGTACCCATACGTCGCTGCTTAGACCCTTCGGCAGGTATGGGAGCCTTTGCCGAGACTTTCGCAAAGAAGGCAAGCACGGTTGATGCAATGGAGAAAGACCTGCTTACCGCCCGTATCTCACAAGCCCTGCATCCTTACGGGCAAGGCAACATCTTTGTCCGACAAGATCCCTTTGAAGCCATCGGGGAGTTGGAGGATAAGGACAAATACGACCTTGTCACCAGCAATATCCCCTTTGGCGATTTCATGGTCTATGACCGTGAGTACAGCAAGGGCAAGGACATTCTCAGACGGGAGTCCACACGAGCCATTCATAACTATTTCTTCGTGAAGGGACTGGACACGCTCAAGGAGGGCGGTCTGCTGGCTTTCATCACCTCGCAGGGCGTATTGGACAGTCCCAAGAACGAAGCCATCCGCCGTTATCTGATGCAGAACAGCCGTCTTGTCTCCGTCATCCGCCTGCCGTCGGGTATGTTCTCCGAAAACGCAGGGACGGAAGTGGGCAGCGACCTCATTGTTCTTCAAAAACAGACGGGAAAGGAAATCGGTGAAGGCACCGAGCAGCAGTTTGTAGAAACCGCCTCCGTTTCCAAAGGCGATGGCTTCTCCATTGCCTTTAACCACAACTCGCTCTTTGAGGGCGAATGGAAAGACGTCGCCCACCGCACCATCGCCACGGAGCGCACGATGGGTACAGATCCATACGGCAAGCCTGCGTGGGAGTACAGCTTTGATGGGAACATGGACGATATGGCAGAGAGTCTTCGGATTCAACTCTCGCAAGATGTAGGAAAACACTTTGACCGCAAGCTCTACGAGACGGGCGTGCCAATGACGGAGGAGGAACGGCAGCAGGAAGCCGGGAAGCAGCTGCACAAGTTGGAGGTAACGGTTGATTTGCCCGAAGAAAAGCCAACGGAGGATAAGGAAACCGAGAATGCTTACAATCTGATGCCCGACAGCATCAGGAAGCAACTGCCCAAACTGTACAGCACGAAAAAGGGGCTGATAGGCGATAAGGTCGCCTACGCACGCTATTTCTTTCCGATGGGAGCTTACACGGCATATCTCTTGGAGTACGACCCGAAGACTCGTATCGGTTTCGGTGCCGTGACGATGGGCTATGGTTGGGAGCTGGGCAATATGTCGCTCGATGAGATGGAGGAAGTGAAGATACACGGATTGGGCATCGAACGCGATTTGTACTTTACACCCAAGAAACTGCACGAGATTGCAGAATTGGAGGAGATAGTAAGGGGACAATATACCAAGGAACCGATAATCGGGGAAATCAAGGAAAAAGCCGAGCCGACAGTCCAGGCTCAGCCAATGGAGGAGAAGCTTTCCACGGAAGAAGAAAAGGAGGAAGTTCAAGTTGAAAAGGTCAGTAAGTCGGTCAAGGAAGAGGTGGATGGGCAAACCTTGCAAACAACCGACCAAGTTCCCTATGAACCCGCCCCCGAAGGGGTGCCAGCATTGACCCTTCACCGTCAGTATGAACAGGAAACGAAGGAAATTCGCACGGATGTGGAAGCCCCGCGGGAGATGAACGGGCAGACGGTCTATTTCGATGAGGACCATCATCCGATCATCAACGAGAACGAAACAAAAGCAGAGGGGACACTCTTTGCCCCCGAGGAATACAGCCTGTGGACACAGGAAGTGTCAAGGGTGAACAAAGAAATTTCCGAGAACAAGACCGCTCAGCAAAAGACAGCTTCGCCTCCGGCTCACAAAACTCCCGTCCGACGCACCCGCACGCCTCGTAAAAACACTTCTCCATCCCCGAGAGAGCCGTCGCTCTTCGATTTTATGGACGAAGCCGAGCAACGTACCCCACAGCCCATAGCGGAGGTAAAAAAGGAGTTTGATGCCTCACCCCGTCCCTTTCTCTCATCACCCGATGCCCATTTAAGGGACGGCTCCATCGTCGTGCAGAAGGGACAGGTCGGCTTTCTCTCCGACTTGAAGCGGCATCCCACCTTCAATCCGATGGACTTGCCTTATGCGCAAATCTCACGGCTGAAATCGTATGTAGAGATACGGGAGAGCTACCATCGTCTATATGACTATGAGGCAAACAACCAAACTGAGGACAAGGAGGAACGCGAGAAACTCAACCGTCTTTATGACGGCTATGTCCTACGCTGGGGCTATTTCAACCAGAAGGCAAACACCGATGTGATAAAAATGGATGCCACGGGTATGGAAATGCTGTTCTTGGAACGCTCCGAGAACGGCAGGTACATCAAGGCGGACATCTTCGACCATCCCACGGCATTTGCCGCCACCGAACTGTCCGTTGCCGCAGACCCGATGGAGGCATTGGGCGCATCGCTCAACAAGTACGGCACGGTGGAGATTGACTATATGAGTTCCCTGCTTCCCGACATGGAGGAAAGTGATATGCTTTCCGCCTTGGAGGGACGTATCTTCTACAATCCCGAGGAGGACGGCTACGAGGTAGCCGACAAGTTCATTTCGGGCAACGTGATCGAGAAGGCGGAGCGTATCGAGTCGTGGCTCTTGGACCATCCCGAGCATGAGGAAGCGAAGCAGAGCCTTGCCGCCCTGCGTGCCGCCACGCCGACACCGATTCCCTTTGCCGATTTGGACTTCAACCTCGGCGAGCGATGGATACCCGCCAAAGTCTACGACAGGTTCGCCTCGGAGTTCTTCGAGACGGACATCAATGTGTCCTATCATTCCAACATGGACGAGTATTCCATTGTCTGTGACCATAAGAACGCCAACATCTGGCACAAGTATGCCATTCGGGGAGAGTTTCGCCGCTATGACGGCATCAACCTCCTGAAGCACGCCCTTCACAATACCATTCCCGACATCAACAAGAGCAAGGAGGTGACGGATAAGATTACGGGAGAAATAAAAACAATAAAAGTGCGTGATGGACACGCCATACAGATGGCGAACGCCAAGATTGAGGAGATACGGCAGGGCTTTGTCGATTGGCTCGGACGGACACCCGACACGTTCAAGCAGCAGCTCTCCGACCGTTACAACCGTCTTTTCAACTGTTTTGTACGACCCAACTTCGACGGCACGCACCAGACCTTTCCCGATCTTGATTTGAAAAGGTTAGGCATAGCCGACCTTTACAAGAGCCAGAAGGATGCCGTATGGATGCTCAAGACCAACGGCGGGGGTATCTGCGACCACGAGGTGGGAGCGGGCAAAACACTCATCATGTGTACGGCAGCCTACGAGATGAAACGGTTGGGACTGGCGAACAAGCCGATGATTATCGGACTGAAGGCAAACGTATTCGACATTGCCGACACGTTCCGCAAGGCTTATCCCAATGCGAGGATTCTCTATCCGGGCAAGAACGATTTCAGCAAGCAGAACCGCCAGCGTATCTTCAATGACATCAAGAACAATGACTGGGACTGCATCATCCTCACGCACGAGCAGTTCGGAATGATACCGCAGGCACTGGAGATACAGGAGGCTATCCTGCAGAAGGAGATGGACTCCGTGGAGGAGAACCTCGAAGTCCTGCGTATGCAGGGAGCGGACATCTCCCGTGGTATGCTCAAAGGCTTGGAGAAGCGCAAGCAGACACTTGAAGCGAAGTTGCAGAACATACAGGACAGCATCGCCGAGCGCAAGGACGATGCCGTGGACTTCAAGATGATGGGCATTGACCACCTCTTTGTCGATGAAAGCCACCAATTCAAGAACCTGATGTTCAACACCCGCCACGACAGGGTGTCGGGCTTGGGCAATCCCGACGGCTCACAGCGTGCCCTGAACATGCTCTTTGCCATACGCACCATACAGGAGCGGTCTGGCAAGGACTTGGGGGCAACCTTCCTTTCGGGAACGACCATCAGCAACTCACTGACAGAATTGTACCTTCTGTTTAAGTACCTCCGCCCGCAGGCGTTGGAGCGGCAGGGCATCAACAGCTTTGACGCTTGGGCGGCAGTCTTTGCCAAGAAATCGACCGACTATGAGTTCTCCATCACTAATGAGATTATCCAGAAGGAACGGTTCCGCACTTTCATCAAGGTGCCGGAGCTTGCGGCGTTCTATGCAGAGATATGCGACTTCCGTACCGCTAAGGACATCGGTATCGACCGCCCCGAGAAGAACGAGATACTGCACAACATACCGCCAACGCCGGAGCAGGAGGAATTTATCGGCAAGCTGATGGAGTTCGCCAAGACGGGTAACGCCACACTTTTGGGACGTGCGCCGCTCAGCGAGAGCGAGGAAAAGGCAAAGATGCTCATCGCCACCGACTACGCCCGCAAAAGATTCAAGAATTTTGTATCTTTCAGATAATCAACAAACTAAGAACGAATAAAGGATAAATGGGTTACGACTTGGAAACGAGCGAGTTTCTTACCCTTTCTTTATTCTGCATTACTTCAAAGAGCACTTAAATTGATAATGCAAAGATAATATTTTCTGATGAAAACAGTGTATTTTTAGAGAAATAAATTGTAGATACACCTTAAAATATTCACATCTAATTCTATTGGCACTTATTTATTCAAGTTTTAGTGTTGTTATTATGCTATCAAAAAGGCTCATAATCAATTATTTTACACTGTAAAGTAAGATAAATGCAAGTTCCAAAACGAAGTGCAATAAAAGAGTAGCCCTCGCCGAGAGATGCAGACGTTCTCGAAGCGTAGCGAGAGGTTGTCTGCATCTCTCGGCGAGGAAAAAAACAACCAGCAATACAAATAAAAAAAGGGAGACCGCTGTCTCCCAAAGATTAACTAACTTTGTATTGCAAATGTATCATCAATTAATCTCGGAGCAAAGGTCGCAAATTTTCGCCTTACTTCAAAAGAAAACAGGGAGAAAAGAGATTGCCGCAATCGTCGGCATCAGTCAGTCAACACTATCACGTGAAATCAAACGCAACAGCACGCCATCGGGAAAGTATATCTGGACAAAGGCGCACGATATGGCTATGCAGCGCAGAAAGAGAACGGTAAAGAACGCCAGGCTCTCCGATGAATTAGTCTGGAGGATTAAGGAATATATCACCAATGACCAGTGGTCTCCACGACAAATATCAGGTTATCTGCGCAAGAATGAGGGAATAAAGGTGTCCCACCAATCCATTTATAATATCATTCATAATGATACAACAGGGGAACTTGCCAAACACACAAGGCATAAGATGAAATACAGACATCGTCCCAAGGGCAGACATCTTCCAATTAAAGACAGGTTGAGTATCCATGAAAGAAGTAAGGAAGTTGACGGGAAGAGATTCGGAGATTTTGAGATGGACTTGATCGTAGACCCTGACCAGCATACCATACTCACACTGGTAGAGAAATCCACCAATATGCTGCTTATGCAGAAACTGCCATTTGGAAAGCAGTCAAAGCCTCTGGCAAAGGTAGTTAGGAAACTGCTGCTACCATACAAGGACTGTCTGAAGACCATTACAACAGACAACGGACCTGAATTTGCAGCACATAAGGACATTACCAAGTTCTTAGGCGTGCCCGTATACTTCGCTGATCCATATTGTTCTTGGCAAAAGGGAGCGATTGAGAATACAAATAAACTAATCAGACAATATATACCGAAAAAGGATTCGTTTGAACATTACACAGACAAGAGAATTATGTCGATACAAAAGAAATTGAACGAAAGACCGAGAGAAAAATTAAACTTTTCTACACCTAAGTGCGAGTTCTTCAAACACGTTTTGTAATTTTGCACTTGCTGGTTGACTCTACGTAAAGATGCAATTTCAAGAAATCGCAAAAAAAAATTACAGAATAATTGGAAATACATTTTTTTTTGTTTAACTTTGTAGTGTCTAACTATAAAACATATATAGCCTAATTGTTATAGCTTATAAATATGAGCACCTTATAGATTCCCTTGCTAGGACCATATAATTATAACACATGGCATAATACTAACCAAATTAATGATTAGCAAAAATGAGTACAAAGATGAGCAATTAGCTATATTAATATAAATAAGTAGCTAAGAGAGGTAATTTATTTAACTATGTCAAACAATTAAAAAATAATAATTATGTCAAAAGGGCTAACATTTGAATTAATCGATTTAAGCGAGGTAAAAGGAGGTTTAACTTCCGTTGCGAATGCAGGTTGTGGCGGTAGTAATGGAAATTGTGGTGAGAATAGTGGCTGTGGCGGTGACAATGGAAACTGTAGCCATGGAAGTGGCTGCGGAGGAAGTAATGGAAATTGCAGTAGCCAACAACAAGAACCATCTCCTTTTATTCATTTATAGAGTTGCTATAAAATTTGATACAAGTTTGCAATATTTTGTTGTTAAACTTTAATTCGAAAATTGTATAAGATTATAGGAAAGTATTTCTAAGAATTGCTTTTGTGAATATTCTTTAGAAAAGTCTGTTGAATTATGAGAGAAAGCTTTTTAAAATTCGCTTTTAATATGAATATTTTTTAAGTTTGAGTTTTATGAAGCTTTCTTTGTTCATTTTTATATAAATTTGAATATATTAAGTATGGTAGAATTATTACACTTAATAAAGGGTGAAGAAAGTACTCTCGCATTTCATCCTCAAACCTATTCCATCTTGGATTTACCCCAACAGGTATACAAGGTTTTATCATTATATCAAAAAGGGATTTCTATTGGACAAATTGCCCTAACAACGGGATATAAAGAGGGAGAAATTCTGAACCTACTTGAAAATCTTAATCATTGTCTTGAGTCTATTCATATTCCGAAAGTTTCTAATTGTTTTCATGATAAGAGACACATATATCGAATAACGTTACACATCTCGAACGATTGTAATCTAAGGTGTCGCTATTGCTATGCGACAGGCGGAAATTATAATCAAAAAAGAGAACTTATGTCATACAGTACTGCTGATTCTTTCATAGATTTTTGCAGATTTCATTTCGATCAGATTGAAAATATAGTCTTCTTTGGAGGAGAACCTCTTCTCAATATTAAAATAATAGATTATGTTTGTAACAGTTTTGAATCTCTATACGAAAAAGGAAAAATAAATAAAATGCCGTCTTTCGGTATTATTACCAATGGAACTATAATGAATAGTTCTATCCTAAAAATCCTTATAAAACACATAAAGTTTATTACAATAAGCATAGATGGACCCGAAAAAATTAATGATGCAAATAGAGTCTTTCCTGACGGTAAAGGAAGTTATGAAAAAATAATTTCATTTATAAATACCATTCGCAAAAATAGTAATATCTCCATAAAATATGAAGCCACATATACTGACATTAATATTAGAAATAATATAACACATACTGACTTACATAAGTTTTTTAACTCTATCGGCTTAGAAGGTATAATAACTGACGACATTAACATAAAAGGCTCTTCTTCCATTCAGAAGGTTTCAGAAGAACTTAAATTTTCAGAATTAGAACTCCCAGAAGGATTTTGGAGTATTCTATCTTCAATTGTATACAAAGAGCCTAAGCAAATGTGCCAAATAATAAAAAAAACTTTTGCTGTATCTACTACTGGAAATATATACGCATGCCATATGGATAATGGGATAGAAGAAGCTAATATGGGAAATATATTTGGGAAAAATATATTTAATTCCCCTGAAGAATACATTCGCAAACACCCCTTAATTCCCTTATTAGACAATAAGGAAAAGACATGTGGGGGATGTTGGGCTATAAATATCTGTGCAGGCTGCACTAGGAAATGGTTTTTCAATAAAAAGAATAGCAGATATGAAGTTATACCTAATAAGGGTTTATGCATACAAAATAGAGAACATATTGAAAGGATAATCCTTCTAATTAGCAAAATAAGGCTCTATAACGAATCGTGTGGGTAGGTAGCGAATATTTCTCGTCAAAATGTTACCTTTGCAAAATGAATAGTACCGAGATATTTACAATGGCATTAGGCCTGTCAGAACCTTGGACAGTATCCAAGATTGAGTTTATCAATGGCGAGCATTCCGCCAAGGAGCTTCATATATGGCTAAGTTTCCCTCGTGGTCATCGTTTCAAAGTCGGTGAGGCAGAGGCTACAGCCTATGACACCATAGACAAGACTTGGCGTCACTTAAATTTCTTCGAGCATCTTTGCTACCTTCATGCCAGTGTTCCCCGCATCAAGGTTGGCGACCATGAGATTTCGATGGTGGACGTGCCATGGGCTCGCAAGAATAGTGGCTTCACATTGCTTTTCGAGGCTTACTCCATGCTTCTCATCGAGCGTGAGATGCCGGTGAACAGCGTTTCCCGCACTGTCCGCGAGACGGCTCCCCGCATTTGGCGCATATTCAACCATTGGGTGCGCAAAGCTGTTGACAAGATAGATATGTTCGAGGTACATCGCATCGGAGTGGATGAGACCTCTAAAAGAAAGGGACATAATTATATCACACAGTTCGTAGACTTGGACACTCGCAAGACCATCTTTGTTACGGACGGCAAGGACGCGGGTACATTCGAGGCTTTCAGCAAGGCTCTTGTCGAGAAGAAGGGTAAGATAGAGAATATCGAGGCAATCAGTATGGACATGTCCAAGTCGTTCATATCAGGAGCTTTGACACACTTTCCCAAGGCAGGGATTATATTCGACAAGTTCCATATCTTCAAGGCTCTCAACGAGGCTGTCGACACGGTACGCAAGCTGGAGCATGCGGATGCCAGACTGCTCAAGGGACATCGGTTCACGCTGCTGTACAACAAAAAGAATCTCTCGGAGAAAAAAGCGATGGAACTGGAGACCATACTGCTGACATATCCAACCATTGGCAAAGCTTATGGTTTCAAGGAATCTTTCGCAGATATATTCAACGAATGTACAAAGGATTCCGTGGAAAGGCTTGAACGGTGGTGCAAGATGGTAGAGGAAGCTGCCATCAAGCCCATGAC
Source organism: Metaprevotella massiliensis (assembly GCF_900241015.1). NCBI lineage: Bacteria > Pseudomonadati > Bacteroidota > Bacteroidia > Bacteroidales > Prevotellaceae > Metaprevotella > Metaprevotella massiliensis. Next base: position 58,548 of record NZ_LT965938.1, read on the forward strand.
AGACTTTGTGGCGATGGTCAGGTCGCACATGTTCGGAATAAAGAATCTCTTTGCAATGAGGGAGGTCAATAATGGAATCCTTGAGGGACTTAACTCACAAATACAACTCGCTAAAAAGAGGGCAAGAGGATTTGTCAATACAGAAAACTTTAAGTATATGGTCTACTTCGTAACAGGTGGATTAAAACTCGATTACCCACATGAAACGTTATAGACCCCAAAATAAGAAAGGATAAGAATTTATGGGAAGAATTTCTCAATTTTGTAAATCAGAAAAAACAACAATTTCATGAATAATAGATTTCTATTTTTAAGTATATCTGCTATAATGCTATTGACGGGTAACGTTTGCTCTGCGCAAGTTACAGGCACAATAGTTAATAAAGAGAAACAGCCAGTCGGTGATGCCTCTGTTACACTGACCTGCAAGGGGAAACCAGCTAAGAGTATTTCTACTTCAAACAAGAAAGGAATATTTAGTGTGGAAACAAAAATGCTCGAAGGACAAGACTGTATTCTTGAAATTAAACATGCAGCCTATGCTCCCTACTTGCTTTCTTTACAGAAAATACCGAAAGCGATAGAGCTTGATACAATACGATTGGAGGAGAACGTTCTCGAAGAAGTGACGGTCAAGGCTGATAGATTTATCAATAAAGTGGATAGAAAGCTATTGTTTCCATCCCAAGATGACATTAAGCGTTCAAACTCTGGCTATGATCTCATAGATAAAGTTAATTTACCCGGTATTTATGTAGATATGGCTAACAAAAAGGTCGAGAAGCGTGGATCGGGAAGTGTCCCCATTTTTATCAACGAAAAGCGTGCTTCGCAAGCCGATGTCGTTGCCCTTCGGCCAGATGAGGTTGTACGTATAGAGTACATTGATAATCCCGGTGTTGAATTTGGACTGGAGACACATGCTGCCGTTATCAATATTGTCGTTAAGCCACGCATGAATGGTATGTCTATCGGTTTTAACCTGAATGATGCTGTAACTACTATGAATGGGAAAAATTATATCTATGCTCAATACAATCACCGTCTGTCCAAATGGGGTATTTACTATCAGAATGATTTTTCAAAGTTAAGTCGAAGACACATCGACCAAACGGATACCTATACCTTAGCTGATGGAAACCTACACGAAATACGCCGTGAGGGGATCAATACAAAGCTGGCATACGCAAACCATGACTTCGGCATTACCTATGATTTGACAAAGAAGGGACAGTATAGCTTTATAACACAGCTAAGCTCTCACTTCTATAATAGTCCAAACAGAGGTCACCGTCAGCGAATTTTTGAAACGGGTAAGCCTACATATTACGCTTTGACTGAACCTACAGAACATTATTTCTCGCCTATAATAGATTTGTTCTTTAGACGCTATTTTAAGAAAAATCGTACATTGACTTTCAATTTAGTAGGTACCATGTATGACACGAAATATGGATATAGCTTTAAGACTTTCGATAATGAAGATTTTGACTTGCCGACATCACAATACGGCTACGATACAGACGGCAAACGCTATTCTCTTATTGGCGATATCAAGTATAGTCAGCCTTTGGGCAAGTCCAACTGGACTTCTGGAATCAGTCATCTGCAGGGCTATACCAAAAATAAATATACGGGAACTTCCGACATCATCAATGAAATGCACAACAGCAGTACCTATCTTTATTCCCAGATTTCAGGAAGATTCAGCCAGTTACGTTATATGCTTGGTATAGGAGGCAGCTATCAATATTATTCGCAAGGGACAGAGAGTTATTATTACTTTCTTTTGCGCCCATCCCTAAGTCTCAGCTACCCTATATTGGGCAAAGGAAATATACGATACGTCTTCAACATATCTCCCAATGCACCGTCTTTGGCTAATCTGAGCAATAACAGACAACAGTCTAATGAATACGAATATCATGTAGGCAATCCTAACTTAAAATCCTACAGCAGATACACACAGACGCTAACTCTTTCTTACGAGCATAAATACTTCTATATTGAAAATACAACGGGGTACATGTATAGCCAAAAGCCTATCTTAGAAGAAATAACAAGAAACGGCAAGACAAATGGGAAAACATGGTTTGATTTTGGCTATGAGCAGCAGAAATCAGCAGCCGACTTTTGGAATTATACAAATGTTCAGTTCTATGTCATACCCAATGTTCTGACGTTGGATGGTGGATTCTCGTACCTGCTGTCTCGTTACGTAGGAAACAATTATACCCACAATTTCCATCGCCTATGGGGATATGTTGGCTCGAAACTGTTTTTAGGCAAATGGAACTTCAGAGCTTCTTGGTCTGCAAAGGAAAGAAACTTTAATGGAGAAAGTGAGAACACCACTGGTCAAAACATAGAAGCACAAGTGAATTATAAACTGACACAAGACCTTTCCATCGGTCTTTATGGCTCTCATCTATTCCTAAAAAATGGCTCTACTTTCGGAGAGGCTACGCACTCTCAATTCGTCAAGAAAGATTTAACTGTATATATTCCAGAATGGGGAAATATGATCTCCTTGAATCTAACGTGGAATCTTTCGCGCGGACGTAAATATCAATCAGAACAAAAGGGAGTATGGAATCGTGACAACGAAACAGGAATATTTAGAGGTAAGTAACTATGTTTATTACGAAGAGTCTGAAAATATGTTACCAACGTGATGCAATGGATTGCGGTCCTTCTTGTTTGGCGATTATAGCTAAACATTATGGACAGCAAGCTGATAAGGAGCAATTGCGGAAAATCTGTTCCTTAGGCAAAGAAGGTGTTTCTCTTCTTGGTATCAGCAAGGCTGCAGAAAACCTCGGTTTCAAGACCATTGGAGGACGTTTGAGTTTTGAAATGCTATCCCAAGAAGTTCTACTGCCATGTATTGTCCATTGGAATCAAAACCATTTTGTCGTTGTCTATAAGATAAAAAAGCACAAAAAAGGGAAATACTCCATCTACGTGGCAGACCCAAGCAAAGGACTTGTAAACTACACGAAAGAGGAATTTTGTGAGCATTGGGTAAGCACTAAAACTGAAGGAGAGGAGAAAGGTATTGCCCTGCTTCTCGAGCCGATGGAACAATTCTACGCTCAAAAGGCTGAGGAGACTATCCCAACGCATAACCGAGTGAAGTTCCTTCGGAGCTATCTCAAGAAATATAAGCGTTTTTTCACGCAACTCATACTCGGCTTAATGATCGGCTCGCTGCTGCAACTCATTTTCCCGTTTCTCACGCAAGCCATTGTAGATATGGGTATCGGGGGAAAGGACATCGGGTTTGTATGGTTGGTGCTACTGGCTGAAATGATGCTCCTTTTCAGTCGAACAGCCATCGAGTTTATTCGCTCCAAGATACTCTTGCACATCTCCACCCGTATCAATATCTCGCTCATATCGGATTTCTTCATCAAACTAATGAAACTACCGATGAAGTTCTTCGATACCAAATTGATGGGCGACCTCCTGCAACGCATTGAAGACCATCGGCGGGTGGAGCAGTTCCTCACATCGAGCAGTCTTAGTTTGCTTTTCTCATTCTTTACCTTCCTTGTCTTCGGTGTTGTGCTGGCAGTCTATAATCTCGGTATCTTTGCCGTCTTCCTCTTTGGCACAGTCCTATATGCAGGTTGGATTATCCTTTTTCTCAAAAAGCGCAGACAGCTTGATTACAAATACTTTGAGCAGGCAGGGCGCAACCGCAACCTTACCTACCAGCTCATAGGGGGTATGCAGGAAATCAAACTGCAGGGATGCGAACAGCGAAAACGTTGGGAATGGGAGGATGTACAAGCCGACCTCTTTAAGGTGAACCTGCAATCCCTCAATCTGCAACAAGTACAACAGGCAGGAAGCATTATCATCAATGAGGTGAAGAACATTTTAATTACCGTTCTTGCTGCCACATCCGTGATACACGGCAACATGACACTCGGTATGATGCTTGCGGTGCAATACATCATCGGGCAACTTAATAGTCCTGTAGAGCAACTCATTCAATTTATCTATTCTTGGCAGGACGTAAGCATCAGCCTTGACCGCATGAACGAAATACATACCGAGAGCAATGAAGAAAATGCTGAAAGAACACAAAATGCCTATACGGACGAAACTGCCGAGGGACATTCACTCACGATAAAAGATCTTTCCTTTAAATACGACATCTACAGTCCGAAAGATATTCTCTCCGATATCAATCTCTCCATTCCCAATGGCAAAGTAACGGCAATCGTGGGGTCAAGCGGAAGTGGAAAGACCACGCTCGTAAAACTTCTTTTGGGATTTTACGAGCCTCTAAATGGATGCATTGAGATAGGTAATGCCAATCTGAACGAATACAATCTCGGTTGGTGGCGGAGCCAATGCGGAGCCGTGATGCAGGAGGGGTATCTCTTCTCCGATACAATTGCGAGGAACATTGCCATATCAGACGACGAGCCCGACATCGAACGCATCCGCCATGCTGCCCGTGTTGCAAACATCGCTGACTACATCGAAGCCCTGCCTTTGGCTTACAACACGATGATTGGACAGGACGGACAGGGCATCAGTCAGGGACAACGGCAACGTATTTTGATAGCGAGGGTAGTCTATAAAAATCCGATGTTCGTCTTCTTGGATGAAGCCACCAACGCCCTTGACGCCAACAACGAGCGAGCCATCACTGAAAACCTCTCGGACTTCTACAAAGGAAAAACAGTTATAGTGGTGGCGCACCGCCTTTCCACTGTTCGCGATGCTGATCAGATAGTGGTGCTTGACGATGGTAAAATCGCAGAAGTGGGCACACACGAGGAACTGACCACCAAGCGTGGCAAATACTTTGCCTTAGTAAAGAATCAATTAGAATTGGGTAACTGATATGGAAGAGCAGAAAAAGAAACAGGAACGGAGTCTTGAGCTTCGCAGCGAGAAAGTACGCAGTATCGTGGGACAGATACCCTCCTCGCTTATCCGTTATGGCATTACCGCCATCGGAATGGTGTTGCTCTGCCTTTTTGCTGTAGCCTATTTCCTGCCCTATAAACAAGTATATTCGGGTACGGCTACCATACACAAAACGGCTACCACACCAGTAGACAGCACAAATATAACCATCTTGCTTAAGTTTGAAAACAAGCGTCCTGACAAGATGAAGGGACAAATAATTTGTCTGCAATCTCCCTATGGAACGTTTGCAGGACAGATACGAGACCTGTCTCCCGTCCGTGACACATTGGAGCGCCAGGAAGCACTATGCCGTTTCAAGTCAGCCGACATAAAAACTGTAGAAAACCAAACGGTGGATTTCGAGATAACTCGAACATCGGGCAATCTGCTGCAAAAAATGCTTGGGGACATCTAATTCCATCGAACATTCCTTATCTCTCTCGATAGTCAATGGTTAAACTCACTGCTTTTTCTTGCAAGGCAGTGAGTTCTTTTGTCAAACCGATAAGCTCCCACAACAATGCCTGTATGCTTTTCTCTGCCGTATAAAGGCGCATCAGTCGTACCACCTGATTGTAGTTCACTCCAATTTTATGTACTTGGGCTGTGAGTTCAGAGAGCTTGCGATAATACTCCACGGCGGACTTATCCACCGTTATCACCTTGAAATGCTCCCCCAATAACCTTGCACGCACGAAATCGGACTTGGACATTGAGCCTGATTTGTGATAGAGGTCTATCACTCGTATTTGGTCTTTCGGGTCTGATAAACGGACGTGCCAATCGTCCCACTTGTCGGGCATATCACCATACTTTTTCGCTACTCTTTTCCTTGATTTATCGCTTGCCATATTCTCTTGTTTTTATTTCTCTAATCACGACTTCGGAGTGATTTTATTCCCCATTTGGGGCAAGGGTCTTTGTGGGACAAACGGCAGTTTGTGTCACAAAGACACACCTTGCCAGTATAAAGAAAGAGACAGTTTGTTATGTTCCATAAAGTAACCTTTCTGGGGTGCTTTTAATAGACGAGAGTTCAAAGTTCAAGAAGTAAATCAAGAGATAAGTTTAGACTAATTTCTTGACTTACTGACTTTATGAGCTGACATGTTTTTGACTAAAGTTAATTTTGACTTAGGTCGAAACTAATTTCTTGACCAAAGTTATAACTGACCATTTGACTTAAGTCGCGACTGATGTCTTAACTTAACTCATAACTTACCTGTCTGCGGTATTGGATTATAATGCCTTTCAAGCATTGTCTGTATGTCGCTCTGCTTGTATAGTATCTTCCCTCCGATTTTGTAGAAAGGAAGCGTTCCTAAGTTTCTGTACTCTTGGAGCGTGCGTGTACTGAGCCGTAATTGGCTACAAACCTCCTCGCCAGTGAGGTAAACCTCTCCGCCCAGCATCGGACGGGCGGTAGCGCAATACCGCTCCAATTTCTTCAATATTCCCTCCATCAGTTGTGAAAACAACTGCATCTGAGGGTTTTTCTGTGTAACGATTTCGTTCTCTGCCATAGTTCATTCATTCATTGTTTGCGTTCAATAACTCCGTGATGTCGCTCTCCTTGTAATAGCATTTATGCCCAATGATGGAGAAGGGTATTTTACCCGTATCGCGATAGGATTGCAGGGTACGTTTGCTGATGTCGAGCCTGCGGCATACGGCTTCATTGTCGAGCCATTCGTCCGTTTCGGGCGGATTGCCGATAAGCTGTTCAATACTGTGGATAAAGTCTGCAAATTCGGAGCAGTGCCGCTCCCACGCTTTGCGGTCGATGATAATGAGTTTCATTGCCTTGATTTTGTTTTGATTACTTTATTGTTACTCGGCAAACAAACTGTTATGCAGTCCATTGCCGTACTTATCGAGTGCAAAAGTAAACCCTCGAAAGCACCGCTGCAAGAAATGAGGAAAAGCAGGGAAATAGAAGGAAGAGAAAAGAAGTTAGTCTGTCAATTTGAAAAGCTCTTAATCTTTCACCCAAAAGCTCCTAAGCTTTCATTAAAAAGCTCTTAAGCTTTTTGTAGAAAGCTCATAAACTTTAAGCGCAAAGGCTGGTAGCTTTCCTTATCAGATTTGGAGCTGTCGCTGAAAAACTCTTATGTTCTGTATAAGATGGTATGATTGCGGTAATGAGATGAGGTGCCGGCTCTTTCCTTTTATCACATAGCAATTATTCTTTCGACAGTTCGATAGTTCGACAAATCGATATGTAGAACTATCGATAGATAGTTTTATCGATAGATTATTTTGACGATATATAGTTTTGACAACAGATAGTCATGACAACAGATAGTCATGACAATAAATTGTACAAACAACAGATAGTCCGTATTATCGTCAGTCCTATCTATTGTTGGCTGTTACGCCTTGCGTCCAAAGAGCCTGAGTATGCCGTATTCTTGTCGTGCCTATACTCTCTTACGGCAGCCCTGCTCTGCAAGGTTGGGAGAGATGAATACGACCGCACGAATATTGAAAATGGCAATACCTCCTTGAAAAAGAAAAGTCCTGCGGTGGAGATTCTTCTCTCCATCCGCAGGACTCGACCTTGTCAGGGCAGATTGGCTGCCGTTGTACATTTGCACGATAAGAAACGGCATCAGGGGCTTTGCATAAGTATGGCTTACGAAGTGTACGAAGAAAAATGTTGGGGTTATCCACCTGTCTGACCGATTATTGGCAAATGATTGCTCTCGATGAGCAGCACTATCGTACCTGTGAGTTCGGTGTAAAGACGGCCGTATTGCTCGTCAGAAGCAAATGTGTCCGTCAAACCGAATTTGTCGAATGTGGCTTGAATAGCCTTATTCGACAACAATATGGTTGCGAGTCTTTCAGGAAGCGATGCAGGCAGTTCCCTTTCAAACTCGTTTTCCAACACGGATACAAGCGTATCATACTTGGAAAAGTGCAAGCCTTGATACAAGACCTCGCTTGCCATGCTTTCCGCTTCGGGGTGCGTGAAACCTTGCGCCACGGCATCGCAGTAAACTGTGAGAGCCATATCTGCCCGTGCGGTGATAAACTCCGTATCTTTCAATCTCTCGGGGTGATGTTCACTCATATAACTTCTTAATTTCAATCGAAAGTAAGAAAGTTCCTGTTTGTTGTTCTTTTTCATAATCATTTGGTTTTCAATCGTGAATAATAAATGTTTGGTAATTACTTCCTTTTTATGCTTGTTGCAATGGAACGTTCTGCCGTGCTATAGACTCACAATAACCCTCAAACATAGAATGCTCCCTGTCTGTGAGTGCAGTCATATCCTCTTGTATCTTGTGGTCGGTTATCTTTCCGTAGATTTGTGTCGTACCGATATTGCTGTGCCCGAGCATCTTGCTGAGCGTTTCCATCGAAATACCATTGGAAAGACAAATCGTGGTCGAGAATGTGTGGCGAGCCATGTGAAAGGTCAAGCCTTTCTCTATCCGGCATATCTGCCCAATGTTCACACACGCAAAGGATGCTTTTCTTATTGTGAGATTAGGGAATATCAAGTCGTCCGCTTTCTTGTTCTTGATATAGAGCGAAAGGATTTGTTTGGCAATGGGCAGAAGTGGAATAATCGCCTCTACATCCGTTTTCTGCCTTTTGATGCGTATTTCCTCCGTGCCGTCAGCATTACGGATGATATGCTTCGGTTTGAGCCGTTGCATATCCACACGAGCCAGACCAGTAAAGGCGCAGAAAAGAAAGAGTTGCCTTGCCCGTTCAAACTGCTTGTCAATGATGGGTGTTTGCAGTATCCGCTGTAGTTCTTCCGTTGTGAGATAACGCCTTGTGCGGTGTGGCTGTTCTGCCTTATAGTCCGCAAACGGATCGATGCGGATATATTTCTTTTGCTGGCCGATGCCGATGAGTTTCCTAAGGAAGATGACCGCTACCTGAATAGTGGCAAGAGAAAGATTGCGCTCTGATTTAAGGTAGAAGTCCAGCCCCTCGATAAAACCATAGTCAAGCGATGAGTAGCGGATATCCTCCAGCCCTAAGCGTTCACGCAAATAAGCCTCAATGAGTTGTGTGGCATAGATGTAGTTGGCAAAGGTCGGCTTGGCTACCGTTATTCCTACGCAAGGACGCTTTTCCTCTATGAAAAGTCGTGCTTCCTCCATAAGAAAACCTTTGGGCTTGTCTTCTTCCATGAGTTCACATTTCAGTAGCTCGGCAGTGATATAGCCACGTTGCCAAACTAATTCTTGATACTTCGCTTTGGCTTGTTCCTCTTTGGTTTGCAAGTAGCGGTTGATTTCCTTTGTCTCTTCGCCTATACCCTTGCATCGTCCCTTACGACTGTCCCAAAGTTCAGGAGCAATCTCCTTGCCCGTGCTGTATTGTACTTGTTCTCCGTCTATGGTGATACGCCCCATAATTGGGCAGCTGCCGTTCTTTTTCTCTTTGGAGCGATTGATATAAAAGAGTGTCTTGAATGTACTTCGTGCCATAATGTCAAAGTTTTAAGGTGAATGTATCTTGTATTCGCTGCTGTATCGCTTGCATATCCCGATGGATTCTTTCGGAGGAAACCGCTGCATATACCTGTGTCGTTCTCAGGTTGGTGTGTCCGAGCATACGGCTCACCGTTTCGATAGGAACGCCTGCCGAGAGCGTGATAAGCGAAGCAAAGGTATGGCGAGCCATGTGGAAGGTTAGCGGAGTTTCCATGCCGATGTTTCTCTGTATGTAGTGCATACCATTGAGGATAATGTCGGTGGTCGGCACGTCAAAGACAAAGCCTGCACGCTTTCCCCTGTACCGCTCCATTATCGCCCAAGCAGGGGGAAGTACTTGTACACGATACGGGGTCTTGGTCTTCATGCGCCTGCCCTTGATGCAGAGTTCGCCCTCTTCAGTGACGATATTCTCCTCCCGAAGATTACGGACATCTGAGATTGCCAGACCTGTGAAGCAGGAAAAGACGAACAAATCACGGACAATGCGGTAGTTTTCCCACTCAATCTCCAAGTCAATTATCTTTTGTAGTTCGTCTTGCGTAATGCTTCTCGGTTCGCCTTTTGGTCGCTCGTAACTGTAGCCCAAAAAAGGATAGAAGTCCAGCACACCTTTCTTTACCGTCATACGGACGATGGTCTGCAAGGTGGATAAGGCACTCGATATGCTGCTGCGTTTCAGTCTGCGGTCGATGGTGAGATAGTACTCAAAGCCCTCGATAAAGGCTTTGTCCAGTTGTGAAAGGGGAATGTCGCATACCTTGTGCTTCTTCTGCACATACTCACGGAGCAAGGATAGCTGATAGGTACGGAGTTTGAACGTCTTTAAGGCTCGGTCGATGCCTATACGCTCCTTAGTCTGTGTAAGATACTCCCCAAAACTCTCCAAGAGCAAGGCTTGACGGTGGATTTGCCCCTGATAGGCATCCCTCACATCGGTGGCGGTAAAGGCTTCTTCTCTTTCACTGAGCTCGTGAAAGCGTGCGTGGATAAGTGCGGTGCATTCACCAAGTTTCTGATTGACGGACACAGCCATGCTGCTCTTGCCGATAAGCCTTTGCTTACGACTGTCCCAAAGAGCAAGCGGAGTTTTGCATTTGGTGGAGAAGCCTGAATGGGTTCTGCCTACGGAGATGCGCCCGATAACAGGCACAAGTCCTTTCTTGTCGGTTCGTTTCGCCTGAACGAAGAACGATACTTTGAGTTTGTTTTCTTTCATTTTTCTGTCGTTTTTTCTAAATTTCCTTTGCTTGCAAAGGTACAGATGAACAAGTATTCCTGAGCGATGCAGAAAAATGAAAGATGAAGAATAAAAACCTATGACACAGTTGTTTACCTTCAATTCGTAACCCCTTTTTGCTTTTTCCTTGATGGGTTACGATTTGGTAACGGAACTCCTGCCGTTTGATGCTTCCTTTCGCCTAACTCGATAATGGCATAAAAATGCTAAATGATGATATTTCAAATAGTTACATTCCTTGCGTTTCCCCCTATTTCCCTTAATTCTTAATGACTGATTATGCGAGGAAGATGAGCTTGGATCTACGCATGATAGACGAAAACGGGTACTCAGACCATATCGACAACAAGGCAAGCCATTGTGCGAAATTACTCAATGACTACTATCAGAAGTATGATGCACAGAAAGGTACGCAATTTGTGTTTTCTGACTTGGGTACTTACAAGCCCGGTGGGGACTTCAATATCTATTCTGAGGTGAAGCGTAAATTGGTAGAAGATTATCATATCCCGTCTTACGAGATACGCTTTATTCAGGAGTGCAAGAACGAGAAAGCCAAAAAAGCGATGGTAGAAGCGATGAATCGTGGAGACATCCGCATCATTTTCGGTTCTACTTCTATGCTTGGAACGGGTGTCAACGCCCAGCAGCGTGCGGTGGCGGTGCATCAACTTGATACACCCTGGCGACCCTCAGATTTGGAGCAGCGAAATGGTCGGGCAATTCGTAAAGGTAATATGGTTGCCAAAGAATTTGCTGACAACAAGGTCGATGTGATTATCTATGCCGTGGAGCGGTCGTTGGACAGTTATAAGTTCAACCTACTACATAACAAGCAATTGTTTATCAATCAGTTGAAGACCAACACGCTCGGTAGTCGTACCATTGACGAGGGATCGATGGACGAGGATAGCGGTATGAACTTTTCAGAGTATGTTGCCGTGCTATCTGGTAATACGGACTTGTTAGAGAAAGCCAAACTCGACAAGAAGATTGCCACGCTGGAATCAGAGCGTAAGAATTTCCTCCGTGAGCGTGATGCCGCAACGGGCAAGTTGGCGGAGATTGACAGCTCCGTGTCTTTCCATTCAGACAAGATCAAGGAAGCCAAGGCAGACTTGGCGTGCTTTGAGAAGCGTGTGGAGCGTGACAAAGAAGGTAATCCTATCAATAAACTTGTCATTAAAGGTGTGGAGGACAGTACCGACATAAAGGTCATCGCCGCCCGTCTGCATGAGATAGAGGAAAAGGCTCGTACCAAGAGCGAGTACAACAAGATTGGCGAGGTTTACGGCTTTTCCATCATGGTCAAGACGGAGAGCAGTTCAAAGGATCTGTTTGATTGCTCGATAAACCGCTTCTTTGTCAAGGGACAGGAGAGCATCTACTATACTTATAATAACGGTAAGTTAGCGGCAGACCCGAAACTTGCCTGCGAGAACTTCGTAAATGCCTTGGAGCGTATCCCTAAGGTGATAGAGTCGCATGAGAAGGAAATGGCAAAGGTCGTGACCAACAAAGACGTTTACACCAACATTGCCAACAGTTCTTGGAAGAAAGAGGACGAGCTTCGCTCACTTAAAAGTGAAGCTGCGGAGCTGGACAGAAAGATTGCACTTACACTTGCTCCACCTGATGAGGAAAAAGATGAAACGGAAAAAAAGGAGCAAGAAGAGAATTTACCCAACAATAATTATTCTGTCGAGATGAAAAATGAGAATAATCCTGTCCAAGATAAAGAAGAGGATAGCCGTTTGCAGAGTTTCAGACCCAATTGGAGACACTAAACATATGCCGAGGGGCTAAAAGTCAGACATCCGTATTGAATGTCTGACTTTTATCACTATATCAGCAAATAACCTTTTAGTTTATCTATTCCCTCTTTGTGCTTATCGGGAGTCTGCTTCTTGAGTTTACCTATATTCAGTAATTTCCATTGTACAGATGGATATAGGCTTAAATCACCTGCACAACATTTATTCCACAGTGGTGTTCCATCCTCAAAGGAAACGAGGAATTCCTTGTCTGTATTTGCAAGGCAGTCATTTACCTTTTTAATAATGGATTCACGAGCCTGCTCATAGTCTGTATAGGTAAATGGAATATCTGACATTCCCTTGAATTGGTTTTCAAGTGCCTCCTCTTGGTTTATGTTATTAGGAGACAAGGATTCCACGATAGGCTTGTCGCTTCCCAATAAGCATAAGATGAGTCCGTCTTTTACACTTTCAAGCGTTTGGTCTTTCATGTATTTGCAGTCAAACATGTCACGTGGATGCTGGCGGCTGAGGGCGGCTGCAATCTTCCCCCCATAAAGTTGAGAATAAGGAACTATACGTGCCTTACAGCTGGCTTGGAACTCTTCCTTCGCTTTCGGACAGAGTTCCATAATTTCAACCTCTCCAAGTATACCCCGTTTTGTACCATTTACCTCTATTTTCACCGTAGCACCATCATGCGTGCACTGCAATTTCCACACTTCGGATTTATGTACCACATGTATTCCGGGAATGGCACGTTCTATACTTGTTTTCAGTTCTCCTAGATGTTGATTTATCTTTTCCAAACTCGCTGTGCGTGGCTCTATCGGAATATAGGTAAGGTCAATATCAACCGAGTAACGCGGCATATTCTGGTGGAACAGGTTAATAGCCGTACCTCCATGAACAGCAAAGTCCGTTATCTTGTAAACCAAAGGCAGAATGCGTAGTAACAATGCCACCTGTTTTTTATATTGCTGGTTATTCATAATCATTTAAATCTTTTGGGACAACCATCTTATATTTACTGATATATACACCCGACTTAACCAATTGAAGCTTGTGTGTCCCCAACTCAATTTTTGTAAGGTCTAACTCTTCATACCAATAATGCCCTGCCTTTTCAGCCATATATAGAAACAATCTCTTCATCTTGTAGTGTTTTGTCGTCTCTAATAACGATTGAACAATATTAGAGCGCAGAGTAGTCAGTTGTTCCATGATATAGAATAAATCCATATAATCATATTGGCGTGGTGCAAGCAGCAGACATTCCATAAAGGCCTGCTCAGGGGAGGATATAAGCAGCCTCCAGTCCAAGTATGTTAAAGTTGTTATCTGTGCACTGATAAACACCTCTGTTTTGAAAAACTTAAATTCACGGTCGAAAATGTCATGCTTCATCCATTGTGGCATTTTATCACTTGCCGTTGATACCATTAACAGGGGTTTGCCCATAGGAACATAATGGTTGAAGCCCCAAAGCTCCAAAGCAGAATGCGCTGCAACACGAAAACTCTTTCCTACTTGTTCGTTAAAGGACTGCAAAGCACCAAAAGCGGACAGCGTGTCACCTGTGCGGTACATGACTCCCTTACATAGAGAGGATAACCAACCGGAAGAACGATATCTGCTCAACAACTGCCTGGAATAGCCATGCTCTACGAGCCATGTCGCAAACAGCAATCCGTTCTTTTGCCCAGATTGAAGCATTTGGTTTATTTTTTTTCCTTTTAGTATATTCATAGTTTACTTGCTGTAATTAAAACCAACCGCAAAGGTACAAAAGACTTTAGTAATTACAGTCGATTGGTTGAATTATTTTCCCGAAAGTAAACTAATAGTTGACTTGCGGGATAATATTTCAACCATAGTGAGAAAAAAAGAATGAAATAAAAAATGAGCATTTCCAACATACTTGTATAGAACTGACTTCTACCACCCTTCTCGCTTCCGTACCATTTCATCTATCTCTTCCCGAAGGAAAAGTAACCTGCCATTGGCTTTAAGATAGGGAATTTTTCCTGCCCAAACCAAGTTGTAAAGTATCTTAATCATTAAAGTTCTTCTCTATTTTCATCTTCCCAGACATGGAAAAAATGTTTTGCATTTGTTGAGTTTATTTCTTCATCATCGATCCAGTCGTCTACTCCGACTTCCATCCTCGGATCCTCACTTGGAGAAGTTGCTGCCAGTACAGGTTCACCCATTTCAAAAATCGTAATTTTTGGTGCTATATATTTCTTCTTTATCTGATTGTTTATTTCTATTTTTTTTGTTTCCATCTTTTTACATTTTAAGAATTAAAATTTAAATACAGGACGTATAAAACAGCCTCCCAGTGCAGTTCGGTGCCATTGTAAGTATTGCTTACCCTTAATATCATATAACCACAAAAATGATGAGTTCGAATTCTCGGAAACATTAATCCAATAACGGGATGGTTGCCAATCGTAATACGGTGGTAGGTATCCTATAAAACAATCATGATAAACCTCGTCTTCACCATACCGTTCTGTTGATTCCATAAAATCATTAAGTCTTCCATAGTCCCACGGTTGGGTTGTATAATGTGGTTTATTACTATATTTAGTACCGCCAAAAGCATCAAATATTAAATCAAAGTCTTTGAATCTTGGCACATACCATTGGGTCCAAGATGGCGCTAATTCCTGATATTCAGAAAGGTATGTGTCTACTTTCTCCAATTCCTCTATTAAAAACAAGTTGGTTCTGTCCGGGCTTTTTAGATTTCGCAAAGATATGGCAAGTCCATGTTTGCTATAAGGTGCAGGGCCGTTACCATTATCACTTATATATGCAATCATGGCAACGGGTTTCTCACCTGCATTGTCTGCTTCTTCACAAGTGGAGAAAATATTGCCAGCATCGGATATTACCCAACCAAGTTTAGGCTCTTGGAGTGTTGTATTTTGGTCAGGGTAGCCAATGAAGTCATCCATAATGGTAATCGTGTATTTGTATCTTTTTCCTGCTTTCAAATCAGCTTTGAAAGGAAAATAAGTAATGCCATAACTATTGTAGTCGCCAACAACATATTGACCTGTGCTGTGGTTATAAATTTTACATTTAACCCATACATAGGAATAAACGTTTTGTGCGTCATTCTCACCAATAGCCTTATTAATGTCTGCAATTCTAACGCCTGACTTGGGATTCCACGGTTGATGATTCAACGGAACGAGAAAAATGTCTTTGCTGGCATTAAGATATGATTTATCTGCTTTTTCAAAGTTGTCTATATCAAATGAATATTCGCCAAGTCCTAAATAATCCCTTGCCATGCGTGTTTGAACCGCCCCATTTCCCAGCATTGTAAACTCTGCTTCATGATACACCCCCTTTAAGCCGATTTGCTTGATGTCCATGATTTCAAGATTGTTTGACATATTGGAAATTCCAAACTTGATTTGTGAAAGGAGGTGATGGAATTGTAATTTTACGGTACCATGATTAGCTTGTTTATATTCATCAGATTCGAAAGCTGCCATATAATCCTCGTTTCCCCCCGAATATACACCAAGGCTTACCTCGTGGTTGCTCCATACATCTATTTCCGGTCTGCTTCCAAAATTATTGGGAGAGTTGACCGCAACAAAATGCAGGGATTCATTTTCTAACCATCTCTTTCTCTTATTCTCGTCTTTATATGAGAAAATGCCATTACCTTTATTGACTATTTCTACATTATCCATATATGGTTCTTCTTCTCCTGGGTCGTCAAGGAACGCATACACATAAAAGTTTTTCAACTTCTTGACATAGTTTTGAGAGTCAAACGCTGTACGCGTATGAGTTTGATTGTTCTCTGCAACAGAAAAGTTGATAAAGTCAGAAGGAGATGCTACATTGGATACAACCTGTTCTTCATCAGAACAAGATACCATCCCCAACAGGATAAAGACTAATAACACCACAGCTGGTGAATTTGATAATTTTCGTAATTTCATAAGTTTCTTTTTATTGTTATTGAATTGTCATAACGATTAAAGTTTGATTGAGTGAAAAGGTGAGATAGTTCTTCCTCACTCCTCCCGTTTTCGTACCATTTCATCTATCTCCTTACGTAAAAACAACAAACGTCCATTGGCTTTGAGATAAGGAATTTTCCCTGCCCACACCCAGTTGTAGATGGTCTTTTGTTCCACTTTGAGGATCTTGGACACATCTATGATATCCAAATATTCGGGTTTCAATGGTGGATGGACCGTCGTATCGACGGATTGTTCTTGCAGGACAAGCAGACGGTCGAGTTTGTCCTCAACATTCATGAGCTTATCGAACAGGCGTTTTTGCCAAGTATCTTCTGCATTATAGTTTATGTACGGCATAATTCTCCTTTTTGATAGTTGCCATTGATATCCTGTGCCAAAATATGCTGTTCTTTCATGTAGGCGATGTACTTCTTTGCTGTTCTATCCTTAATTTCCATTTCTCGCATCAGAACATCACAAAGTTCCTGATAGGTGAGTTTGAAAGAATTTCGGAAGGCTTCTCTTATAACGCCAACGAGTTCATCGGTTTTGCGCTTTTCCTTGTCCTCCTTGGACTTCTCACCACGATAGACGTGCATATCCTCTGCCTTGTCCCATCCAAAAAGCATCATCGGTACGTCCAACGGGCTTCCGTCACGGACTTTCAGAGCTTTCACCACCGAGTATTCAGGATTGTCATCTTTCTCTATGGAGAGAATTCCCGCCGCTTTGCGCTGCAACTCTGAGCCGATATGCCCACGGAGTTTGATGCCATTCGGCACGAAGTGCAGTACGCAGATGATGCAGGTGTTGTAAATCCCTGCCAAGCGGTAAAGCTCATCCACGATGGCAATGCTTTCCGTTTCATCGTTGGCGGAACGTATCAAGTCAGCTATGCCGTCAATCACCACAAGGTGGATGCCCCCATGCTTGTGATGAAACAGGTCCATACTTTCACGGATAAGTTTCAACCGGTCTTTACGGGAGAGCGAAGCAAGATACAGAGAATGATAATACTCAGGTACTGTTGCCTGTGAAGCTCGACGGAGTGTCTTGCCTAAATTCTTATGAAGTTGAGCCTCTGACTGTTCCGTATCATAGTGCAGAACTGCCAAACCTTTGGGATTGGCGGTAATCTCCAAGCCCAAGGTTTTCTCTATTGGCAGTTGTTCTACTCCCAATGTTCCGGCAAGAATGGCTCCGACATAGTTACTCTTGCCCGTACCCTCTCCTCCGGTGATGCAGAATAGATTGTCTTGTGTTCCCAATGGGACACCATTCACAGCCACCACCGATTTGGAAATGTCAGGAGGGTTTTCGTAGTCTATTTCACAGGAACGTAACATCATCATGGTTTGGCTGTATAGGTCTGCAAACATCTTGGCAAGCAGCTCTTTCAGTTCCTTTGCCCCATTGCCCAAAGCAAAGAAATCAGAAATATCCTTTTCCGTCTTGGTTCCACTAAGTGGAAGTGTAAGATTCAACACTTTGAATTCTACAAAATGTTCAGCCTGTTTATGCGCCTCCCTTACACCTGTTTCATCCGCATCATACAAGAGTATGATATGCCGAAAGCGAAGTTGAAGGCTCTCAATGATGCTTGTCGGTATTTGTGCCGTTTCACTGTTGAAACATATCGCATTGAAGCCGTGTGCATATAACGAGAGCACATCCTTTTCTCCACCTGTGATGAAAAGAATATCACCTTTGGTGGGAATCTGCTCCATACCGAAGCAATAGGTGACTGGCATCCTTCCACCATAGAGGAAGCGGATTTTCGGACTGTGTGGTCGGTATATCTTTACATAGCCGTTTCCGATATAGGCAAATATCGGTTCTGTCGGTGAACTGTGAAGTTCAAACTTCTTGCCCTCGGCAGATACGCTCTCATACCGTTTAAGACTCCGTACCCGAAAAAGCCGGAGTGTATCTTCATGGATACCATAATGCGCCCAATAGTTCAGCAGTCCATCGTCAAATGGCTGTATCTCGAGACTATATGGTCGTTCTTCCGTCCGCTTGATGATTTCGATCGTAGGACTGGAGGCCTTAGGATTTTTATATGACGGTGTGATATGCTTGTTATGCTTTTCAGCATCACATAAAGAATACAATCCAAGTTCTTGTACGATGATTTCCAAGACCTCGGGAAAACTCGTTTTCAGATTCAAACTACGCAACGTTGCCACAAACCAGAAGCAATCCCCTGAATAGGTGGTATCGCCATGATCATAGAATTTATAAGAAGAAGTTTTCCTATCATAGTAGATATGACAGGAAGCCCGTCTGTCGTCATAAAAGGGGCTACGGAAGTTTCGGTGAAGATTCACCTCAAAACCAAGGAAATGGGAAAATACATCCAAACCTCCTTGGGTAAGCAAAAGAATCTGTTCTTTTTCTATCATAGTTGTCTGTTTTTAGGGTTAAGACATGAACTCATGATAAGATTGTCCTTAAAACGATTGAGCCTACCAAGAACCTCGTCATTCCTCATACCTGAAACACGGAGGCGGTTGCATTTCGTGGCAATCACGATAGACTTGAAAAAATAACGCACATCACCACCTTCGGTGTAGCGATACCGCACCAACTGCTTCTTGCGCCAACGGTAAAGGGTGGACTCTGAAACATTCAGAGTCCCGATAAGGTCTTTCGTGGTCATCTCCAGCTCGTCGTCAATGTCTTGGATAAGACGGGAGGTGCGCTCAACATACTGCTCAATTCGGTTGAGCCTGTCTATCAGTTCTTGATAGGCTTGGCTTTCTACTGCTATTATTTCCATCAGCCTTTATAATTTGGTTTGTAAGATAATGTGCTGCGGTCCCAATTCCTTGGCGAGATCCATTATCTTTCCATAAGTCTCTTCGTCAAACACGTCTATGCCCAGTCGGATAAATGGGGGTGGTATTTCTCTTCTTCTCCTTGCAATAGATGCAAGCAGATCACTCTCATCCATTTCCAAAACTTTGGCATAACTGCAAATTTGTACTATACTCATGGATACGGATCCTGTTTCCCATCTTGAGATGGTACTTGAGCTAACTTTCAGTTTTTCAGCGATATACTCCTGTGAGTATCCTTCATGCTCTCGCTTTTCCTTTAGGGTTTTGTGCAACTGTTTCATATGTATAAAGTTACAAAGACACCTAAATTTGAGCAACCCGCCACATTCAAATGTTTGCATCCCATGCAAGGTGGCTTGCATTAGGTGCAGATGAATATGATGAGCGATGTCAACATGGGATGATTTAATTGGTTTGTTTTCTAAAATTCATAAACGAAAATACATTGTAATAACAATCATTCCAGAACAAAATCAAATAATTTTGAGAAAATCCCTCCAGTGCAAGGTGCAAGTCCCCTTATATATAGGGGCTTGCACCTTGCACTGGAAAGTGTAGCAGTAAAATATCTAAATCTTTATGGTACAAAGATTTGGAGGTTAGTACAATTTTATATACTTTTGTACCCAAGAAAAGAGAGCAGTTGTGCTTTCAACAGGTAGTCAGAATGGTAGTCATCAAGCGGTCAAAATACTGCTACAAAAATGCTACACTGATGATTTATCGAAATATATAGGACGTTTATATACAACGAAATACGAGAGTTTGGTTCATAAACCTCTCTCTCCGCGTGAAGTACTCTGTAAAAAGAGTTGAGAAAAACTTCAAAAATCCGTAAGTATCGTAACTTCAGTAAGTTGCGATACTTTTGTTTTATACAAATCTTACTTTTCAGAGGTCGTTTAGAGGTCGTATATACTCCCAAAATACTCTCCTGTGGCTACAATCTGGCTACATTTTTTTGAGGCAAACAAAAATTGTAGCCAAGAGTTCGTAGAGAGTTCGTTTAGAGTACTTGTATTTTACTGCTATTCAAACAATTATGTAGAACTTTGTAGCTGGGCTACAGAAGTTGAAAGAATGGACGTTTGGCTACAATTTCCTTTCCGTCTGGCTACAATTTCTCTATTTCTGGCTACAATTAAAAAAACAAGTATGAAGACAATTTTTAGAACCGCCTTCTATCTTAGAAGCAACTATGTCAACAAGGATGGAAAGACACCAGTAATGTTGAGAATCTATCTCAATAATGAACGTCTTTCACTTGGCTCCACAGGAATTGCGGTAGAGCAATCACTATGGGACAAGGAGAATGAGAAACTGAAAGGACGTACAACCGACGTTCTTAGTACAAATCTTGAACTGGACAATATTCGTAATGGCTNTAATGAAAGGCTTTCACTTGGCTCCACAGGAATTGCGGTAGAGCAATCACTATGGGACAAGGAGAATGAGAAACTGAAAGGACGTACAACCGACGTTCTTAGTACAAATCTTGAACTGGACAATATTCGTAATGGCTTGCAGAGTATCTATCGAAAATTAGAAGACAACCCCGATATATGTCTGGAGCGCATCAAATCAGAATATCTGGGTAAGAAAGAAGACATTGATACACTGTTGCAACTCTTTGATAAGCACAATGCCGATATAGCACGACAAGTCGGTATTTCTGCGAGTAGTGCAACATTACAAAAATATAATGTCTGCGAACGCCACTTCAGGGAATTTCTCCAAAGGAATTACAAAAGGTCGGATATCAAACTATCAGAGCTTACATATACAGTTATTAGAGAATTTGATATCTACCTTCGTACTGTCGTTGGGCAAAATCCCAATACCGCAACCAAGACAATGAAAACTTTCAAGACCATAACAATATTAGGACAAAAGATGGGAGTTTTGTATCACGACCCCTTCCTCAACCACCGTTTTCACTTGGAGCCGGTCAATCGAGGTTTTCTCACGGATGAGGAGATTATGAAGATAGCCAACAAGGAATTTGCTATTCAACGCTTGGAGTTAGTAAGGGATGTTTTCATCTTTTCATGCTTCACAGGTCTGGCATATATTGACGTATCCAACCTTACACCAGACAACATTGTTACGCTTGATGACAAGCAGTGGATTATGACCAAAAGGCAGAAAACAAGCGTGGAAACAAATGTGTTGCTTCTTGACATTCCCAAGAATATCATCGCCAAGTACAGTCATAAGACCTATCGGAACGGCAAACTGTTTCCCATCTTAACTAATCAGAAAACCAACGCATATTTGAAAGAAATTGCCGACATTTGTGGCATCAAGAAGAATCTGACCTTCCATCTTGCCCGACATACGTTTGCAACCATGTCGCTCAGCAAGGGTGTTCCTATGGAAAGTGTATCGAAGATGTTGGGGCATACCAACATTAAAACTACACAAATTTATGCCCGCATAACCAACAAAAAAGTGGAGCATGACATGGAACAGCTCGCTGACAAACTCGGCAAGTTCAATAAGGCGATGGGCATCTGATAATATAATAAAAGCCTGCAAAATGAGCTATTGAGCAATGTGAATCGTCAATTTTGTGCTGAAGGTATCTTGAATGGGCGAAACATGTGTATATATCGAATGGCATGACACTTTTCAGCCTGCAAAATGAGCTATAGGTCGCATTATGAGAACAACTTTCAAGGTGTCCTTCTACCTACGCTCAAACTATGAGAACAAAGAAGGCAAGTCGTCTGTAATGCTCCGAGTATTCCTTAACGGAGAGATGGCAAATTTCGGCTCTACGAAAATATTCGTGGACAAATCGCTGTGGAATAACACTACCAGCAGGCTCAAAGGCCGGACAGCAGAGGCCTTATCCGCCAATGCCGCATTGGACTCCATTTCCACAATGCTGACTAACATTTACCACAAATTCGAGGATGATGAGTCATTGTCATTGGATAAAATCCGCTCGTTTTTTATAGGGAAAGACAGGGAATACACGACTTTTCTCCCTGTTTTCGACAAGTTCAACGAAGATGTCAGATAGCGAGTCGGACACACTATCATCAAGGACAGCCTGCAAAAGTACAGCGTTTTGAGAAGACATTTCTCAGAGTTCCTTACCCATAAATATGGAAGAAAAGATGTAGGACTGACAGAGTTCACACCATCCGTGGTACAAGACTTTGAGTTATATCTGAGTACTGTGGCAGGCTGCGCTTACAATACATCGGTCAAAAAAATGAAGGCACTCAAGACCGTAACCATCTATGCACAAAAACGTGGTTACCTTCTTCACGACCCCTTCCTCAATCACCGTTTTCACCTGGAGCCTGTTAATCGCGGTTTTCTCACAGATGAGGAAATCATGAAAATAGCGAACAAGGAATTGGACATCCACCGCTTGGAACTGGTAAGAGACATTTTCATCTTTTCATGCTTCACAGGTCTGGCATACATCGATGTGTCCAATCTTACACCAGACAACATTGTTACGCTTGATGACAAGCAGTGGATTATGACCAAGAGGCAGAAAACAAGTGTGGAGACAAATGTTTTATTGCTTGACATTCCCAAGAGTATCATTGCCAAATACAGTCATAAGACCTATCGGAACGGCAAACTGTTTCCCATCTTAACAAATCAGAAAACCAACGCATATTTGAAAGAAATTGCCGACATTTGTGGCATCAAGAAGAATCTGACCTTCCATCTCGCCCGGCATACATTTGCAACCATGTCGCTCAGCAAGGGCGTTCCAATGGAAAACAAACTCGGCAAGTTCAATAAGGCGATGGGCATCTGATAATATAATAAAACGTATAACCCTAAAATAAAAGATTTATGGAAACCAAGAAAGAACTATCTTACTTCCGTCTGAAGTTGGAGAACTATTTGAGTGAGCATTTTCCAGAACTGCTGGGTGACAAACCATTCATAACGGCAAGAGCCGATGAAGCACTTTCCACCTACTGCGATGCAGTGGTACAAGGCTTCTCGCATCCCGAAGCGGAGAGTATGGCAAGCGAAGTGTTGCATCGAGGATTGCATTTTTCAAAGTATGATACACTTGTGTCTGTCTTGGAGAATGAGTTCGAGAAAGAACTTCCTTCTCCACTCCCCGAAAGACTAACACCAATGCTTCTGAAGAATAAGGCTGTGCAAAGCGTTTTCGACAAGTATGAACTGACAGACGACTTTGGCGCAACTCCAGAGTATGAGAAACTCTACACCGAACTGACAGGGACTATCGTTCTGCTCATAGAGGTCAATGGTCTGCCAACCGTAGGCGGTGAGAACATGACTTGATGTAGCACCATCGGGAGCTTTTGTAGTGTCAAGAGCCAAGATAAACGCTCCACTCCACACGCCAAGAGTTTTTTCAAACACTTGTCTTTGTGTAGTCTGCGCATCTTGTAACTGCTCTTGAAACTATAAAAAGCTCCTATATGAATACAATCATCATGAATCAAGACGTTCACACACCTGCCTTCATCAAGGCAGACGCATCGAACAAAACTGATAAGAACAAGCAGCAGCCGACTTCTCCCAAGCAAGTCCGCCGCTTCGGTTGGACACGCTTCATCGAACTAGGCTTCCTGCTTTCCATCGTTATCGGTGCCATTTGGCTTATCTCGAAGATAGTAACGCCACAGGTCGTAACTGTCGTGTCAGTTATTGCAGGTTTTCTGATACTACGCTTTATAGTCAGGGTAATTCTGAAAGTGGCATTTACGCTGCTGAGCATTCTCTTCTGGCTGGCGATTGTCTGTGCCATCCTGCTCTGCGTGCTTTGAGAAGCACAGCTCT
>NZ_LT965938.1:82831-93329 GCF_900241015.1 Metaprevotella massiliensis
ACCAACATTAAAACTACACAAATTTATGCCCGCATAACCAACAAAAAAGTGGAGCATGACATGGAACAGCTCGCTGACAAACTCGGCAAGTTCAATAAGGCGATGGGCATCTGATAATATAATAAAATGTATAACCCTAAAATAAAAGATTTATGGAAACCAAGAAAGAACTATCTTACTTCCGTCTGAAGTTGGAGAACTATCTCAGTGAACATTTCCCCGAAATGCTGAGTGATAACCAATTCATAACGGCAAGAGCCGATGATGCTCTTACTACCTACTGTGATGCAGTGGCGCAAAGTTTCTCATATCTTGAAGCAGAGACCATGGCAAGTGAAGTCTTGTATCGAGGACTTCACTTTTCCAAGTATGACACACTTGTGTCTGTCTTGGAGAATGAGTTCGAGAAAGAACTCCCTTCTCCTCTTCCTGAAAGACTAACACCAATGCTTCTGAAGAATAAGGCTGTGCAAAGCGTTTTCGATAAGTATGAACTGACGGACGACTTCGGGGCGAGTCCAGAGTATGAGAAACTCTACACCGAATTGACAGGAACAATCGTTCTGCTCATTGAGGTCAATGGTCTGCCAACCGTCGATAGTGAGAACATGACTTGATGTAACACCATTGGGAGCTTTTATAGTGTCAAGAGCCAAGATAAACGCTCCGCTCCACACGCCAAGAGTTTGTACAAACACTTGTCTTTTTTCGAGCAAAGCTCTCAACAACTCGTGTGTAGCCTGCGCATCTTGTAACTGCTCTTGAATTGAAAATCGGCGAACGAAGTGAAAGCCAAACTATAAAAAGCTCCGATATGAATACAATCATCATGAATCAAGACGTTCTTAAAAGTGCGATTTCTCGCCGAGACAATAGAAGCGAGCTTCCATTGTCCTCACGGCTTAACGAAATCGTTCACACACCTGCCTTCATCAAGGCAGACGCATCGAACAAAACCGATAAGGACAAGCAGCTGCCGACTTCTCCCAAGCAAGTCCGCCGCTTCGGTTGGACACGCTTCATAGAACTCGCTATCCTGCTTTCCATCCTTATCGGTGTCATTTGGCTTATCTCGAAGATAGTAACGCCGCAAGTCGTAACTGCCATCTCAGTCATTGCAGGTTTTCTGATACTACGCTTTATAGTCAGGGTAATTCTGAAAGTGGCATTTACGCTGCTGAGCATTCTATTTTGGTTGGCTATTCTCTGTGCCATCCTGCTATGCATGCTTTGAGAAGCACAGCTCTGTAAAACCTTTCATGTTATTTCATTAGGTGGTTATCTCGCATTTTGAGAAAACCACCTTTTCTATGTATGACATGCCCGTCATACAACGAAAGTAGGTTAGAAAACTTTCGTTTCCCAACCTACTCGACTCTGTTATTCTGAGATAAGGAATTTAGGCTCTATAACGAATCGTGTGGGTAGGTAGCGAATATTTCTCGTCAAAATGTTACCTTTGCAAAATGAATAGTACCGAGATATTTACAATGGCATTAGGCCTGTCAGAACCTTGGACAGTATCCAAATCTTCGATGAACAGCAAAGGATATAGCTCCTCCTCTCATTACCGCATTAACCCTACGGCTGAAAAGAGTGAGCAAGTATTGGCAATTAAGTTTGTACAATGGGACGTTCCCCCTTTGGAGAGCCTTTGTAACAGCAAAGTATATATCCTACGTGTGAAACTCAATCGTGGCGAAATGATAAGCCGTGAGGAAAAGAATTGGCTATGTGAAGCGGTGAACTCTAATACCTATTTCCGCACAGCCGTTCCCCTGCAAGGCTATCGCTTTGACTTCTTTGATGTACAGAAGAAATACCTTGTCAATCAGTACGGACAATGGACAGAGTATTACGCACCCGACAGAACAAGCCTAAGAGCCTACCTATATGGACGCATCAATCAGATAGTAGAAATCCCAAAATACTAAGCAATATGAAAGGTACAGAACATTTTACACGGACAATAGCCGAGTATCTCAATCAGCGTGCTATGACAGACCCCTTGTTTGCCCCTAACTTGATGAAACCTAACAAGAATATCGAGGAGTGCATCACCTACATTCTTAATGAAGTGCAGAAAAGCGGTTGCAACGGCTTTGATGATGATGAAATCTTCTCTATGGCTGTTCACTACTATGATGAGGACAATTTAGAGATTGGCAAGCCTACCAATTGCCAAGTAATGGTCAATCACATGGTAGAACTCACAGAGGAAGAAAAAGCCGAAGCAAGGCAAGAAGCCATTAAGCAATATCAGCGTGAGGAACTTGCCAAAATACAGAGCCGTAACGCACGAGTTAAAAAGACCGAGAACATAGCAACCCAAGTACAACCATCACTATTTGATTTTTAAGCCTATGAAACCGAGAAACAAATTTGAGAAGGCAGTCCTTGCCGAGAGCAAGAACCTTCGCCCGATAACCAAGACACAAAGCAGATGGGCATTTCGTGAGTGCATCAACCACTTTGCCTACCGCTTGCCAAAAGGTCGTACCACTTGTATGGACTGTGGACATAGTTGGACACTGAACAAACATAGAAAAACTTGCACTTGCCCTCATTGCAGGGCTAAGTTGCAGGTCAAGGAAACATTCCAAAGGAAATTGCAGCAGAAGCACTATTTTACGACACTCACCGCTTGCGGAGAATACCAAGTGTTGCGGATGTTCCTCCTCGTGGCTGAAATGGAGAAAGGTTGCAAGGCAGAGTACTACACACTTGAAATCGGGCAGTATTGGTGGAACGCACAAGGACGGAAAACCTTGGTTGCCATACAACGTATATTGGGACATTACGTTGATACATTTTCCTATTGCGCACCTATGGCAATCCGCAATGACAATGAAGCCTACCGATATGTAGCCTATTCGCAGATATATCCGAAGTTCAAGGTATCAGACACACTTCGCAGAAATGGTTTCAAGAATGACTTTTACAATATACAACCGACAACACTCATTCCTGCCTTGCTTTCTGACAGCCGTGCCGAAACATTGATAAAGTCGGGACGTACAGACCACCTACGCTATTTTCTTGGCAAAAGAAGAGCGTTTGACGAGTATTGGCAGTCCTATAAGATTGCAGTCCGTAACGGCTACGATATAACGGATATTTCCCTTTGGTGCGATTATGTGGATATGCTCAGCAGCTTGGGCAAGGACATACACAGCCCGAAGTTTCTTTGCCCCATCAACCTCAAAGCCGAACACGACCGCAGACAGGAGGAGCTCAATAGACAAAGGGAAAGGGAGGAGATAACCCAAAAACAGCAGAAGGCAATGGAAGATGAAAAGCGTTTCAAAGAACTTAAATCCAAGTTTTTCGGTATCCATTTCACGGACGGCACAATCCAAGTCCACGTATTGGAGAGCGTGCGTGAACATTTGGAGGAGGGAGCGACCATGCACCATTGCGTATTCTCCAACGAATATTATCTTAAAGAGGACTCACTAATCCTGTCGGCAACCATTGAGGGCAAGCGGATAGAAACAATAGAGGTATCACTGAAATCATTTGAGGTGGTGCAAAGTCGTGGAGTGTGCAACAAGAATACCGAGTACCACGAACAGATAGTAAACCTTGTCAATGCCAATCGTAGGCTAATCAGCCAGCGGATGAAAGCTACTGCATAAAACAAACAATTAAATAGACACAGATATGAAAACAGAGATTGAAAACATTATCTATAACAGTGCGGACGAGATACCGCACATACTCATTCGGGTTATCAATGCGATAACCCTGTCCGAAAACAAGGACGAGTTAAGGTCGGCAATCAATAAAATAGCCGAAGAAACGGAACTTGACAAATTCTTTGCATACGGATATGGCGCGCATCATTTTTGGCTTAAACACCGCAAATTATCCAATGGAGAGCCAAAGGAATACAGATTATTAAAGGTTGAATTTTAAGATTATGAAGAAGAAAGTTTACAGAGTTCGAACGCAATATGTCTTTGACGGAGTATTCGATGTTGTTGCAAAGAGCAAGGAGGAAGCACGGCAGAAAGTCCTGCAAGATTGTGGGTTGGTCATGGGTGGAAGTATTCACAGCACCCTGCCCGATGATGAGATAAATTGGGCTTTCTCCACGCACCCCGAAGTAAGGATGGGACGGATAACCATTCAAGAAGAACAGACGGAATAATGAGGGTGTGTCATAATTGACTATGGTCATTTATGGCGCACCCTCTTTCTGTATATCGTTTAGCGAAAGCAAAAACAAAGTTATTTATTGATTTTTGTTATATGGTGTCCCATTGGCTTAAAATTTGACATACTATAAATTCTTTCCATAAAGGTACAAAAAAAATATGGAATGGCAAAGCCCGTGCTTGTGAAAGTTCGGGCTTTGTGATATGTTAAAAGAGGGTGTGCCAATTTTGACACACCCCCTCCTTTCTTTCGTGAGCTTCGAGCGGACAAAGAAAGGAGCAAAAAAACCCCGATGAAAAACACCTCGTTACTTTTGACAGTGAGTCGGAACGACTCAAAAGTAACAAAACGAAGACGTGGATTTAACACTACCCATTTTAATTACCAAACAATTCGGTTAAAGTAGTATTGATAGTAATAGGTTTCTTTTGTTCTGGGTATTCTCCATTTACAGAAACATAAATTACGCCATCTATTTTTTCTTTTATATGCACAAACATCTTTGTTGCCATAACAAGATAAAAATGAGTCTCATGGCAGTCTACAAAAGAATCTATATTTGAACTAATATTACTATCAGCTATTAGTTTCAAATCATCTCTTTTGACTTCACCAAATGATACATGTGGAATATCACCTTTTTTCAAAATGAAGAACCCCAATGGTTGAACTCCTGCACATAAGCTAATATGAGTTTTTTTTAGGTGTTGAATTTTGTCTGTTGTGATTATTGTATAATCTAAATCATTATATTCAATCATTTCCAGAAATTCTTCTATTTGGCTCCAATGTGTCTTATACGACGATAACTTTTTCATACTGTCAAGCACTCGCAGATACATACGATACAAATCAAACATAAAATTCGTCAGAAGAGGAGGCTTACAAAGCCCAATATTTTTATATGGAGAGTAATAAATGGTTTCCAAACTTTCTTTTGTTTCTACAACACCTTCCTTTGTTATGAGGTTATCAACCTCTGTTATGATATTATTTTGTGGAAGTGTGATAGTAAAACTGCCAGCAAAGGATGTTATCTCTTTTTTTAGTTTGGAGAATTTTTCACAATCCACGTCAGGATGATTTTGATGGGTTTCTTTGGTATTTAAGCATTGGTCCCGATAATCTGAAAGTAAGGATAATATATCTGCCTTATTAACAGGGAGTAATCGTGGAATCAATTGAAAGATATCTTTACTAAACTCCTCTACATCATCTTTCATCATCTCCATTAAAGTTGCCATTCTTTTATCATCTTCTATCAATATTGGAGAGGCTGGTATTTGAAAGAGAAAATTTATGTTGTTTAAATTCCGAAGCTTTAAAGTCCATAACCTGATCACAAGTAATGACAGGTACTTTACCGCTTTCCTAAATACAAACTTTTCATCATTTACACCTCCCATTTCGTCTGCAAAATAAAAATTTTGCTGTTGAAAAGCAGGAACCGTACATATCGAATCTACGTTTTCCAGCATCTCAACAATCTCTATAAATGTGCTTGGAATTAAGCCATAGTATTCTGGCTCTGAATGTGTATAAAGGAATATATCATTGAGCCATTTATATCTTTCATTATGGAGTAGTAATGTTCCTATCATTACATGGCGAAGCATAAATTCTTTTTTGTCCTGCCTTAATATCTCATTGGCAACAAAGCGATATCGTAGACTTGAATAACTATCAGCAAACTGCCAATATTGTTTGAACCAAGAGTGGTTATTATATGTTATAGCCTCATTTAGTAAAAACCACATCATTTGATGAGTTTGCAGGCTAATTCTTGACTTTGATATCTGGTTATACAAGATTGCTACTATATCATTATTTCGATGTAACAAATGATGTCCATCATCCTCTCTGATGAACCCTTTTAGTTTTCTAAGTATTGCAACAACATTCTCATCATATACAACTGGCGGTAAAATCGCATCTTCTTTCTGATTCTTATAAGAATCGCCCTGTTGAATAGTTATGTATGAACATATACTTGACATAGCATCAAAGTAAAGTTGATGATTATTTTTTGAGTCGGCATAGATTGCTAAATCAAAAATATCCATGACGTTGGATTTGTTAATTTGCCCTCCCTCTATATGCCTAAGAAGTTCTCCCGCATTCTCGTATTTTATCATTAACTGGAATAGTAGAAAAGTAAATCCCATCAGTAGTACCAAAAGAATAGCTTGGATTGTCACAAAACCTATATTCCACCATTCTGCATGTAGTAGAAAAGGGGTAGAAACGGCAAATAACAAATTCAGTATAAGAAGGATTTGGAACACCCTATATATTATCTCTTTTGTAAATCTATTCGCAAGTAATGTGGAATCATATTGTGTATATATTCTACCGATACTTTGCATTATCAAAGGATATCCGACACCGTAAAGAGCTGCTAAAATGGAAAGGAATCCGCTGAATGTATAATTAGTAAAATCAAAAATCATTTTCTTTGATATCTTTTATTTGTTGTTCTACTCTACGAATTATTCTATTTGTCTCCCTGATAGTCTTATTAAGGTCAGAGAGTTCAGAAGATACAAGTTCAATTTGTTCGTTTTTTATAGAGTCTTTGTTGTTTTGTATTGAGTCTCTGTATAAAATTTTTTGATGTTCTTTCTGAATAGATATTTCTTGTTGAGTGTTATATTTCCTGTGAGTAACACTCGACAAAACAAGCATTAGAATAGCTATGAATGAAATCGCACACATCCCCCCTATAAAAGGATTGTTTCTATTCCACCAACTCTTGTTCTTTAGTATTACCCTGAATTCTTTTTGCTTTATCTTTTGGGGGAGGTGAGTGTTTACTTCTTCTATTGTATTATTAAATAAATCGTCTATTTCTCCCGTCTCAACCTCTTGTTTGATGTCGGGTGTAATATCGCTCTTATCTCTCAATTTACGAATGTAAATTAGAATAACGCCAATCAAGGGAATTGTTACTATAAGGGGTAAACAAAATGAATTCATATATGATATTCTCCTGCTATTTTCCATTTCTCTTCACGCTCAGTAAGCATCCTCTATGCAAAAGGCGTATTTCGTTTACAAAGTTACTCATTCATAGCGAGAAAGGCGAATAAAACGGCAAGAAAACGCCCCTTGCGGAACATAAAAATGTCGCAAGAGGCATATTTAGCAATCAAGGTACATAAAACAGGACAAACTCAACCTTTCGTCGTTTGACCAGCCCTCTGAGGACCTTGCCCTTGTATTGGCAGAAAGAGACAAATTCACGGTAGAAATTCCTGTCGCCCGATTCTATCCTCCGCAGCAACCTACTCTTTGGATGCTTGCCATATCCAAGCAATCGCCCCACGCCCACATTGTAGGCAAGCAAGGTGAGTAGCAGTGCATCCTTACCATAACCTTTAAAGTGTTCAAAGCATTTCCAAAGGTCGGCACGGAGCAGAGAGTCCGCTTGCCGTTCCGTCATATCTGCCGTGAAACGTTCTCCTGGTTGCAACTGATGCCCATAGCCAACATACGGATAATTCTGCCAGCCGTGCATGCCCTCAAAGTATTTTACTACAACTACCGCACGCTCAAAAGGTGGCAAGTCTGCCAGCCGCACCCTGCGCTGGGCAAGGGTCGGCTGACAGAGCAAGCACATTATACAGAATAAAGCAAAGCGTTTAGCCGTTCGCATCGTTCAAGGCTCTGGTTACTACTGCGGTGGTTTTTCCCTTTTCTTCCTCCTTCTCATTATTGAAGCTGAAAGTCAGTTGCTGCATTTTGCCAAAACTATCCTCCACATACACGTCAATCGTCTGGCGGTCAGTGGAGAGCGAGGTGTAATACAGACGGAACACATCTTTTGTAAGCGGATAGCGGTCGTTGGGCTTGAACACCGTACCATCGTCCATCTTCAGCGTTCCTTTGCCATCAGGCTGGAAATAACGTATCGTATAGCGAGTGTCAGCAAACTCACCGCCCCGCTTCAGCGTGCAGCGTATCTCTGCCGTCTGTCCCTTGGTGATGTCCTTCTGAACAGGCATCGTCTCGATAGTGAACGGATAAGCCTGCTGCACATCCAGTTCCCTATCACAAGCAGATAGGCAAAACACGGCAAGGGTCAGCACACCCATTACCCAAATCGTATTCAATATCTTCTTCATCTTTTCTTCTACTTAAAAGTTAAACCTTAGCCCTACAGAAACAGCCGGACGGAAACGATGCACGTCCGTTCCAAAGATGAAACGCCCCTGTGCTCTTACAAGAAAGAGAACCCTGTCCGTTAGGAATACTTCCACCGAGCCATGCACGGCACCGCCATAGACGAAGTGTGAACGGTCGTGCAGCGTTGCCCCATCAGGCAATAGTGTCTTGTCCTCGTTCAGCTGCTCATAGCCACCCAAGGCGGATATGCCACCATAAAGCAACACATTCTTACCTCTGTCGGAGAGAACAGGCTGCATATAGCCCACCTGCAAAAGTGCATCCTTGAGTTTTATGTTATAACTTCTGTACGGCATTTTCTGCTGTTCATACTCCACTGTTATAAAGGTGTAGTTCTCACGCTTTAGATAGCGGGTGAGCGATACACCCGCACCGAAGTTATCTCCTTGAAAGAGTTTTTCTCCCTTTAGAATAGGTAGACTGCCTACGACCTCTATTCTCCTTTGCTTGGGTATCAGTCGCTGTGCATGTGATGGCAGACTGAAAGTCATAGCCACCGCAACGCATACTGTCAAAATGATATTCTTTTTTTTCATTACCATTTCAGTTTGAGATTATCAATCTTCTTTGCCAACTGCAGGTCTTCTGCCGTTACATAAAAAGTCAGTGTACGACCGCCATTTCTCTCATAGAGTGTCACTTCAAGCTGCTTGTCTTCTGCAAGAGAAAACTGTTCGAGCGCAAACACTGTGTGTTCACTACCCATGCCACGCACCTGCATCACCTGATGATAGGCGCGAAGTGGCAGCAACACCAGCTCCTGTATGGCGGTGCGCTTTGCCATCTTCTTATCTACCACCTTAAAGGTGATAAAATCCACTGAGTACGGCATATTCGTGCCGTTTTCCATACGAGTGTGGAAATACAGCAAGCCGTTATGGGCGTACAAGCCACGAAGCAGAAACTTCATACCGAACTGCTGCGAGCCGATATGTTTGACGGTACGCCTGTTGTTCTGATAGATAGTCTGCATCATCAGTTTTACTAATACGGGCGACTCGTTGCCGAGTTCCTTGAAATAGATGTCGGCACGGTTGCTCGGTAGTCGTCCGTCCGTTGGTGACAGGAAGTCCTTCATCTCGATGCTTAACTTCTCCGGCTCATCAGCATATTTGACATTGAAAGCGTAAAACGAGCCGTCGTCGCAGATGACACTCATATTGGTTTCCGTCTCAAAGTCCTTCACCGAAGCCTTTACACGCAGTACGTTCTCTGCATCCTCCGCTTTTCCTGCGATGATGTTCTGCGAACCCAAGTCCACATAGCGAATGGGAGCAGGGAAAATGAGATGCACGGTCTTGTCAAAGGTAACGTCAAGACCATAAGGCAGTACGACACGCCCCGTTGGTATGGCACGGCTCATCCCTTGAAAGAGTTCGTCAGAAGAGAGAGGACGATTAGGCATAAGCGGTGTGCCGTTGTTGATGTCTTGTGCAGTGGCTGTCGCTCCCATCGTAGCGAGCAAAGCCATTGATAAAATAAGTTTCTTCATTGTTGCTGTTGATTTGATGTTATTGTTTTACTTGTTATTCTTGATTGTTTATTTTGTCTGCACCAAGAAGAGGCGATAGCCCCCTTTGAGCGTTACCTTTACGGTGCGCAGCTTCTTCTGAAGCTGCTGACTTGCACCCTGCATCACCCCACGGACAGCCTCGGAGATAATCTGATCCTTGGCAGAGGAAGCGAAGGTAAAGGAGGTTCCCATTGAACCACCGATGTTCGCCCCGACTTCCTTAAGCGCATTGATGTCCTCCGAACCTGGTATATACACCCCCTCCTGTCCGTCCGTGTCGTATGCCGAGAGCTTGACGGCTATGATATGCCCACCAACCTCAATACTCTTAATGAGCAGATGCATACGGTTGCCCTCAATCTTGGCAATAGCTATGAGTCGGCTTTGACGTGGAATGCGCAGTCTCTGCACCTTGGCAGTCTCCAGCAGACGAAGCACCACATTGTCGCCCTCCTTGAGCGTGGTTGTCCTGTCCACGACCACTTTGAGCGTGTTGCGCATCGTGGGTGCAGCGTAAGCATCCAATATTAGCCGCCTTTGCGTGGTCTTCCTGCCTTACTACCTTTGCCCGAAAAACTTATGTTTGTACTCAACGAAACAAATGTTTTTCGGGTTTGTTGCACTCCTGTGGACATGCGT
>NZ_LT965939.1:0-25804 GCF_900241015.1 Metaprevotella massiliensis
GCAATATTTGTTGCCTACAAGACTCCAGAAAGTTAAGTTTACAGAAAAATGAAAAACTCGTTGCGCATCCATAAATGGACACACAACGAGTTTAATATTTTCATATTGGGTGTTTTGACACACCCTCATTGCCCGTTACCCTTATATGGGTGTTGGGGCATACCCTTGTATGGGTAAGTTCAAACAATCGATATATGGTTTACCATAGACTTGTTGTTTTAATGTTATACATTCTGTTATTTATCACTGTCGTGGATTGCCGTTTTCGTGCCACGTTTGTTGTCTTTTTATTTTGATAACTCCTGATTTTGAGTATTAGCAAAACTTATTACTTCCTTTTTTTTACGGTAAGATTAGGATTTAACCAAAACAGAAAAGACAAAACAAAAAGTAAGATAACTACATATAATCCTCTTTCAATATCTGAATTACGACAAAACACTCTGTCAAGCAACTTGTCATAATAGAAGGTAGTTGTATTATATCCAATTTGCAATCTTTCGCCGTTGGCTATATTAGCTGTATATTTCCTATTTCGATAAATAACCTCTACTGTAGGATGTTGCCTTGAGCTATGTTCCATATATATATTAACTATATTACAAGCTATATTGCATTGAGTAGTAGAGATATTTCTTTCTCTTATATAAAGCAGAGACATATACGCCACAAAGAAACCTAAACCAATGTTTATCAAACAAACAATAATCTTTCTTTTCATTATTAGTTGCTCTTTTGGGTTGCTCTTTGAGTCCTACTACCTGCTGTTTTTGAAATGGTCTGTCTGGTGCCATCGCTAACAGCCTCGAGAGATTCGTTAATCCTCATATTTTTCTGTTCATTCTTGAGTTTAACTGCTTGTTTCCGCGTTACCTTTGGAGTTGCTGACTTTCGTCCCATTAACTCTTTTGCACGATTAAGGTCATGCCTTGATTTATTTGCAGCCTCCTTGAAGATTTTTTTTGGTAAAAAGTGCCCTAATAAATCTCCCATACCAACTTCAACCAAAACTGCTTCTAAACTAAATTCCTCTCCATATATTGACTTTAATCCAGCTTCAAGAGATGAAAAGCCTATTTCTGTAACAACTTTCATGATTTTTTTACCAATAGGGCTTGCTACAAATTTTGCAAACTTCGCTGTCCCAGAAACAGCTCCTATGGCTCCCGCGACTCCAATATCAAGAGCGTCTTTCCATGTCAGATTACCATTCGCTTCAGAGAAAGACATTTTTCCAAAAATCATTTTTTCTCCGACCTTTGATAGATATTCGGTAAAAGCACCCAGAATTGCACCTGGAACCGCTTGTTTTCCATTTGGATCAACTAAACTTATAGGTGACTGATAGCAATATATATATGGATTAAGGTTCCTATAATTATATACACCATCATTATGTTCTCCATCAAAATAATTCTCTCTGTTTCTCGGATCAAAATTAGATATAGGTTCGACACTCATCCATAAACTCAACCTCGGTTCATAGTATCTCGCACCATAGTAATACAATCCCGTCTCTTCATCCAGCTCTTTGGCATTGAAGAGGTAAGGCGTGTTCCAAGTATTGTTGCGTTCCTCGATGAACACTTCGCCAAACGGTACATATTCAATGTGCTGCATGACCTCACCATCCAAGTTGGTGATGTAACTGCTACTGCCCAAATGGTCAGGGTGGTAGTAGAACAGCATCTTCTCGTAGTCGTCATTCGGCTTGAAACCTTGTGCCAACGAGTGCAAAGCAAGCTCGCTTGCAGTTTGCCGAATGCCGCCAAGGTTCAACTCCGTTAAGTTGCCGTCGATGGCTGCGCGTGTCATGGCTTTCGCCTGTGCCGCCTCCGGCATACCGTTGTAGTTGTCGTTTACCGCACGATTGTATCGTGTGGCAATAATGGAAACAAATCCATGCGATTGAACCGCACGACAGCCTGGAGAGGGTGTTAAACCCAATATTGTCACGCGATTCAATCGCACGGCAGCAGGGGGCAATATTGTGTTAAAATACAAAAACATCTCCACATAATCATCAAAATTCATCAAGGATTCCCTTTGGGATTTCCTTGAATTCCTAGGCCACAACATACAATTGGTTTAAAGAAAACAGGTATACCCGTATTGATAGAATTATTTATAACGTCAAAAAAAACATATATGTAAAAGAAAGGAATTCGCTTATCAATTGATGTCGGAGAAATATTCCATTTAACAGCCAATTCCATGTTCTTTTTGCTGTTCAGATAATCATTCGCTATACATAATCTAATCGCTTGTCCCTTCACAGAATAAACTTTATACACAAAAACAGAATCTGAGCATAAAGTATAGAAAAGATTTTGCTTCTTTAGAGGAACAGGACATATGTTGGGGGCGATATAATTACCATATTCCCTATCAAATGGAGAAAACTTGTAAATTTCTACATTTTTATAGCAAGGAGAAACTAATGCCGAATAAATTTCTTTCGGACTCATTATACGAATACTATCTATTTGGGTCGTAAAATAAAAAGTGTCCATTGAGTGATCTATTGACAATGTATCCTTTCTAAAGATTTCTTTCTTGCTGTAACGCTCTATAAGAAATCCTTCTATCTTTACCATCTCTTTTTGACTATATGCATAAAATTGATAGTTCGCAAAGAAGATTAATGCAAAAAAATATTTATCCATAACCGTTATCAAAATTACGTAGAGTCAACCAGCAAGTGCAAAATTACAAAACATGTTTGAAGAATTCGCACTTTGGTGTGGAAAAGTTTAATTTTTCCCTCGGTCTCTCGTTCGGCAAAGCGGCAAATGCAAGTTTACACAATAAGTTTGCATTTAGCCACAATCGGTCATTATAGCCTGAACTGACTGTAGTCGATTGCCCAGGCAGATTTGCTGTTGTCTTTTTTGCAGGAGTAGCGGGCTACGTCAGGAAAAAACTACTGGCAAGATGCCGGCAAGCGGCTGCAAGCAGCGGAGGAACGGGTTGACAAGACGAAGTGGGAAAACCGTTTCGTAATGACCGATTGGTTTTTAATGCCCTACGGCAATGCAAATTCGGCGTATTTGGTGTACAATCTCGCCTGTTTTGCCTCACAAATACGGCGAATTTGCAATCCAATCTCGCCTGTTTTGCAGTACCGCCAATACCCAGCCTTTGTCCTACTTGCCGTCCTGCTGTGTCATTTTGCCTTTGTCCCGTGACTACTGCTCTCATTCTCTGTGTGCCAGGGGTTATATATAATATAATGTGTTATTGTGTTCCCTTCCCCGTTTTATAATCGTGAAATGTTAAAAACATCTTTTTTTGAAATTTCCCTCTCAAAAGTTTTGCGGTTCCGCATCAAAGTGTTACCTTTGCACTCGCTTTCGGAAAAAACGGGCTTGCCCGTTGTCCGCAGGCATATTGGAAGGAGTTCTTTGGCAGGTTTCAATGAGACAGAGAAGCAGTACAGTGTAAGGCGGGGCGCCGCCGTCCCTCGATAATGCGTACCGGAGCGTCATCGGCGATATCTTCGTCGATTCTTGAAGGAAAAAGCAGGATTTCCTTGCTTAGATTGGGAATAAATTGTACCTTTGACATACTATAAATTCTTTCCATAAAGGTACAAAAAAAATATGGAATGGCAAAGCCCGTGCTTGTGAAAGTTCGGGCTTTGTGATATGTT
This sequence comes from Metaprevotella massiliensis, assembly GCF_900241015.1. Taxonomy (NCBI): domain Bacteria; kingdom Pseudomonadati; phylum Bacteroidota; class Bacteroidia; order Bacteroidales; family Prevotellaceae; genus Metaprevotella; species Metaprevotella massiliensis. The sequence goes on from NZ_LT965939.1 coordinate 3,653, forward strand.
AAAAGAGGGTGTGCCAATTTTGACACACCCCCTAAATTTGTATCTTACCCAAAAGTTTAGCGGACAGTAATAATACAAATACAGACATGGGTTGTTCTGACAGCCAATCTGCTGATAACGGTTCTGTCGGGAAGCATCAATAGGCATTGTGCGTTCTCGCAAGTTGTCACCATGGTACGGCTTATGCTTATGTACTACGTCGATTTTATCGCATTTATGGAAAATCCCGAAAAAACTTGGAATGATTTCCTTGCAAAGGAGATGCAAAAAGCGCCACCTGAACCTTCGCTTTTCGATTAGGGGGGCTTACTTTTGGAAAAAGAAGTCCGAAGCCTAATTTTAATGGGCTTCGGACAGGGTTATTATGCTCGTTTAAGTTTTACCGGACAGCAATATTGTTTTATATGTTTTCTGTCTTCAGTTTGCAGTGACGCGTGCAATTAATAAGCAAAAAGAGGGTAGTCTTTCATCGTCCTGTTTACGCGTTCACGGACACTTGCTATCACCTTTTCATCCTCCGGACTGTTGAGGACTGTCTCAATCAGTTCTGCGATGAGCGGCATCAAGTCCTCCTTAGCGCCGCGTGTGGTGATTGCGGGTGTTCCGAGCCTCAGGCCCGAAGTCTTGAATGCAGAGCGTGTGTCGAACGGAACCATGTTCTTGTTGACCGTGATGTCGGCAGCAACGAGTGCGTTCTCTGCAACCTTGCCTGTAAGCTCAGGATATTTGGAACGCAGGTCAACGAGCATGGAGTGGTTGTCCGTGCCGCCGCTCACGATGTCGAAGCCTCGTTTAGTCAGTTCGTCAGCGAGTACTGCGGCGTTCTTCTTAACCTGCTTTGCCCACTCCTTGAACTCTGGCTGCAGCGCTTCTCCGAATGCGACTGCCTTTGCTGCTATCACATGCTCCAGCGGGCCACCTTGCTGTCCTGGGAACACTGCGCTGTTGAGGATTTGGCTCATCATCTTCACTACGCCCTTCGGGGTCTTCAGTCCCCAAGGATTCTCGAAGTCTTTGCCCATCAAGATTATGCCGCCGCGAGGGCCACGCAGGGTCTTGTGTGTCGTCGATGTCACGATGTGAGCATATTTAACAGGGTTGTCGAGCAGTCCGGCTGCGATGAGGCCTGCAGGGTGTGCCATGTCTACCATGAGCAATGCGCCCACCTTGTCTGCGATTTCGCGCATGCGCTTGTAGTCCCATTCGCGGCTATATGCCGATCCGCCGCCGATGATTAGTTTCGGCTTGTGCTGCATGGCGAGTTCCTCCATCTCGTCATAGTCAACGCGGCCAGTTTCCTTTTTGAGGTTGTATCCAATAGGGTTGTACAGTATACCGCTCGAGTTTACTTTCGAACCATGCGACAGGTGGCCTCCGTGATCAAGGTTCATTCCCATGAATGTGTCGCCAGGTTTCAGGACTGCGAGCAGCACTGCGGCGTTGGCCTGTGCTCCGGAGTGTGGCTGTACGTTTGCATATTCTGCGTCGAAGAGTTTCTTCACGCGCTCTATTGCGATGGTCTCCACTTCGTCAACCACCTGACATCCACCGTAATAACGCTTGCCGGGATAGCCCTCGGCATACTTGTTCGTGAGGTATGAGCCCATGGCTTCCATCACCTCGTCACTAACAAAGTTCTCTGAAGCAATCAGTTCCATACCCTTCAGTTGGCGCTGGTGCTCTTTTTCGATCAGTTCGAAAATCTGGTTGTCTCTTTTCATGTGTTTTTTATTTAATGTAATAAGGTTCTCAATTTACTTTGCAAAGGTAGTGCAAGAAGTGCATATAACCAAATATTTATGTGCTTTTTTCATTTCCCTTGCAACATTATGATTTGAATTATAATCACTTATCTTTGTCATTTAAGATGGTTCCATCCCTGTGCCTTCAGTTCAAACTCTTGGTCGTCCCGGCTCACGAGCATCAGTCCCAGTTCTGGTTTCGTGATATGTCCGATGATATGAACATCCTCGATTTCTTTTATCTTGCCGTGATCCCCTATGGGGACGGTGAACAGTAGTTCATAGTCCTCACCGCCGTTTAGCGCGCATGTCGTCAAGTTCATGTTCAGTTCCTCTGCCATTACCGCAGTCTGGTAATCTATTGGCAGGTTTTTCTCGTATATCCTGCATCCCACCCCCGACTGTTTGCAGATGTGGTGCAGTTCCGAGGACAGTCCGTCGCTGATGTCCATCATTGCGGTCGGGCGTATTCCCGCCTCACCCAGTTTGCCAATGATGTCTCCACGGGCCTCCGCTTTCAGTTGCCTTTGCAGCAGGTATTCTCTACCGGAGAAATCCGGTTGGAAGTTTTTCAGCATCTCGGCCTCATGCCGGAAAGTGTGGTGTTTGGCGTCGTATGTCCCGTCTTTCTTCGCCACCCTTATCTTTTTGTTTAGCTCGTCAACCTGTTGGTAGTACACGCTCTTTTCCCTTTCCAACAGTTGCAGCCCCATGTATGCCGCCCCGAGGTCTCCGCTCACACATACGAGGTCGGTCTCGCGCGCCCCGTTCCGGTACACAATCTCCTCGTCGCTGGCATCACCGATGCAGGTGATGCTTATTGCAAGTCCGGTGAGCGATGACGTGGTGTCCCCGCCAACGATGTCAACGTTCCATTTGCTGCACGCTGCCCGCACACCCTCGTAGAACGTCTCGATGTCCTCAACGCTGAAACGCTTGCTCAGCGCTATGCTCACGAGCAGTTGCCTCGGTGTGCCGTTCATGGCGAAAACGTCACTGATGTTGACCATTGCCGACTTATATCCGAGATTTCTCAGGTCTGTGTATGTCAGGTCGAAGTGTACTCCCTCCATAAGCATGTCGGTTGTTGTCAGCACCCTTGTTGCGGGATAGGAGAGTACGGCACAATCGTCGCCCACGCCTTTCAGCGTGGACGACTGTCGTGTGTCTATGTCATTGGTGAGGCGGTCAATCAGTCCGAACTCACCGATCTTTGCTATTTCCAATTTGCGGAATTGATGTTGTTGGTCACGATGCGCGTTGTCACGATCTTTTTATCATTTCCCTCATTATTTCGGTCATCACTGGCTGTGCTGCATTTGCTGCCACCTGCACCTCCTCGTGCGACACCTCCACAGGGTTGTCGAAGCCTCCGAGGTCTGTAATGATGCTGATTCCGAATGTCTTTATTCCGCAGTGGTGGGCCACGATCACCTCAGGCACGGTGCTCATTCCCACGGCATCGCCGCCGAGCGTGTGATACATGCGGTATTCTGCCGGCGTCTCGAATGTCGGTCCCTGCACCCCTGTGTAAACACCGTGAACCACCTTGATGTTCTTTTCCTTGGCAATCTTGTCTGCGAGGGCTATCAGTTCATGGTCGTAAGTCTCGTGCATGTCCGGGAAGCGCGGTCCCGTGGGGAAGTTTTTTCCGTGCAATGGATGCTCCGGGAAGAAGTTGATGTGGTCGTCGATAATCATCAGGTCGCCTATTTTGAACTCTGGGTTCATCCCCCCCGCAGCGTTGCTCACGAACAGGGTCTTGATGCCCAGTTCATACATCACGCGCACCGGGAATGTCACTTCCTTCATGGAATATCCCTCATAGAAGTGGAAGCGTCCCTGCATTGCCATTATGTCCTTGCCCCCGAGTTTGCCGAATATCAGTTTCCCGCTGTGTCCCTCTACCGTTGAGACCGGCATGTTCGGTATTTCGCTGTATGGAAACTCGTAGGTGTCAGTTATTTCTGAAGCTAATTGTCCTAATCCTGTTCCCAGAATGATTGCTGTTTCCGGACTCGTCTTCATTCTCTTTTTCAGCCATGATGCTGTTTCTTGAATTTTTTCGTACATAATCAATGATTTTTTTGTTGAATTTATTTTGTTGGTCTAATATGAATTTCACTTCCACTGGAAGAGAATATATGTTGTGCCTTACATCGTCACTCAGTCCTTCCATGCCATACAGTCGTGTCGCGTCTTTTTCTGTCGTGATGATTATTTTCGGTCCCGGCATTGCGGCGAATTTTTCATTCAGGCTTTGAATGTCTTTCTGCGTGAACTGGTGATGGTCGCCGAATGTCATCGGGGAAATGTTCTGCGTGTATGGACTCAGGTCCAATATCATTTGTTTTGGTGAGGCTATGCCGGTGAGCAGCAATATGTTATGCTGGCTTGTTATTTCCCCGAGACTCATATCGTCGCCGCAATACAGCGGTTTCAGATTTCCATATTCCAGTGTGGTGAAATACAGTTTCTGGTATGGCCTAAGGCTCATTGCCTTTATAAGCACTCTGAAATCCATCGGCTTCATGTCCTTGGGGCATTTCGAGATTATAACGATGTCGGCTCTCTCTTTTCCTTCCTGCGGTTCGCGCAGCCGTCCCGCCGGCAGCAGTTTGTCGTATATTATCAGCCTGTGGTAGTCCACGAGCAATATGTTGATGCCCGGTTTTACATACCTGTGCTGGAAGGCGTCATCCAGTATTACCACATCTGTGTCTGCCGTCGCCTTGTTGCCCAAAATCTGGTCAATGCCATGGCATCTGTCCTTGTCAACAGCCACATGCACAAATTCGTACTTTTTCTTTATCTGATACGGCTCGTCCCCGATATCGCTGACGCTTGAATTCTTAGTTGCAAGCACGAACCCGCTGCTTTTCCTCTTGTAGCCACGGCTAAGGACGGCCACTTTGGCCTTGTCTTTCAGCAGCCTTACAAGATACTCCACGTGCGGTGTCTTGCCTGATCCGCCAACGGTGATGTTTCCCACCGATATGACGGGAATGTCAAACGCGCGGCTCTTCAGCATACCGATGTCGAAAAGTTTGTTTCTTGTCTTTATGCCGATGCCGTAAAGCCAGCTAAGTGGCAGCAGCCATTTGTTTATCTTGATAAAGTCTCCTTCCATTAATCCACTTTGAGATAAAACTCCGTTCGCGCCTGAATCGCGCTCTGCTTGTCCATTGTCTTCAGCAGCATGAACGGCTCGTAGTATTCCCCGAGCGTCATGCGCAGTTGCTCCTGGATATAGTTGTTCTGGTTTGTCGCTCCGAACAGTTGTTCCTGCCAGCCCCCAAGGTCTGGGTATTTCACGGCGTAATATTCTTTCAATCCAGCGAGTTGCGCCGCCTTTGCCAGCGCATCATCCAGTCCGCCGAGGGCATCAACGAGTTTTATCCTCAGTGCGTCTTGCCCGAGCCACACATGTCCCTGCGCAATTTTCTCAACTTCCTCTACAGGCATCTTTCTGCCCTCTGCCACACGCGAGCGGAATAGGCTGTACCCCCTGTCGATATATCGGTTCAGTATAGCCATCTCTTCATCGTTTATCGGCCGTGCCGGTGTGCCGAAAGTGCTGAATTTGTTTGTCTTCACATCATCAAACTTCACCCCGAGTTTCTCCGTTAGCAACTGGCTCGCGTCGGGGAACATGCCGAAAATGCCTATAGAGCCGGTCAGTGTCGTCGGTTCTGCATATATATAGTTTGCTATGCAACTGATATAATAGCCTCCCGATGCGGCCATTCCGCCCATTGACACCACCACAGGTTTCTTCGCCCTGAGTTGTTTCATGGCGTGCCATATCTGCTCCGAGGCGTATGCCGAGCCGCCGCCGGTGTTTATGCGCAGCACAACAGCCTTAACGTCGTCGTCGTCCATTAGTTCCCCGAGATCCTTGCACACCTTCTGCGCGTCTATGCAGCTTCCGTTGCTCATAGGCGCCGCGCGGTCGACAACATCTCCGTAGGCATAATAAACGGCAATCTCGTCCCCCTTGTCGCGCTTGTCCTTAACGCTTGCCATGTCGCTTATCGCAACCTTGTTGAGGTCGTCGTCCTCCCCGGCTTTCATCATCTGCTTAACCACGTCCTTAACCTCGTCCGTGTATGCGAGTTTGTCAACCATCTTGTATTTCAGATAGTTCTGCGGATCGTCGAACATTATCAGTTTGTCGGCATACAGGTTCAGTTGTTCCTTGCTTATATTCCGGCTTTCCGAAACTTCTTTCAGTATGTTCTGCCACACCCCTGTTATGTATGCCGTCACCTGCTCTCGGTTTGGCTCGCTCATCTTGTCGGCGGTGAACATCTCCGGCGCGCTCTTGTATGCGCCCACCTTTGCAAGTTGCATCCTCACGCCGAACTTTGCCATCAGGTCCTTAAGGTAGAATTGCTGCGATGCTATGCCGTGCCAGTCAATAACTCCCTGAGGGTTTAGCATAACCTTGTCCGCCACCGACGCGATATAGTATGTCGCCTGTGTGTATGAGTCACCGTATGCCACTATCCATTTCCCGCTCTTCCTGAAGTCGAGGAGCGATTTGCGTATGGCCTGCAGCGAAGCGTATGAGTCGGCTTGGAATGCGCCAGCCTCTATGTAAATTCCCTTTATTTTTTCGTTGTCCTTTGCTTTCCTTATGCCGTCGAGTATTTCGTCCAGCCCAACCTCTGCGCCTGTCTGCCCTGCGATTCTCGACAATATATTGTCTTCCGCTCGCTCTTGCAGTGAACCAGTCAGCGGGATCACGAGCACAGAATTGTCTTCCACGGGACCAGACGACTCGCTGGAAGCTATCATTCCAACTATGCTCATCATTCCGATGGCTGCTATAATAACTGTGAAAGCGAGAAGGCCTGTAACCGTGGCCGCTGTGTACTTCAGGAAATCTTTCATTTTTGTATAACTGATTAAATTGGACTTCTACACCCTGCAAAAATAAGAATATTTTTTCAAATGAGCAAATTTAGGCTTTATTATTGCATTTATTTCTTTTTTTTTGTAATTTTGCATGTATATGAAAAGGGCTGTTGTTATCGGGGCATCGTCTGGCATAGGGCGCGAGGCGGCACGGCTGCTGCTTGCCGACGGCTGGCATGTGGGTGTTGCGGCGCGCCGCATCGAGTTGCTTTCCGGGTTGGAGGATGAGTTTCCCGGACGGGTCGTCGTGTCGCGCATAGATGTGACGGCAGACGATGCGCCGAAGCGAATGCTACGGCTTTTTGACAGGCTCGGCGGGGTGGGGCTGTTTTTCTACGTTTCCGGCGTGGGTTGGCAGAACCCGATGCTCGACGAGCGCGCCGAGAGAGCCACCGTGGCAACAAATGTCAGGGGATTCACGCAGATGATTGATGCAGCGTTCAATTTCATGGCGGCGCGCCAGGGCGGTCAAATAGCGGTGATTTCTTCCATTGCCGGCACCAAGGGACTCGGCGCCGCTCCTTCCTACAGTGCATCGAAAGCGTTCCAGGCAAAGTATATAGAGGCTCTCGAGCAACTGTCGCGTATGCGCCGCCTGAACATCCGTTTCACCGACCTTCGCCCCGGCTTTGTCGATACGGCATTGCTTGGTGACGGCAGAAAATATCCGATGCTGATGTCGGCTGCCGACGTGGCACGCCATGCTGTCGATGCAATATATGCCCGCAAGGGTGTCCGCGTGATAGACTGGCGATACCGCGTGATGACGTTTTTCTGGCGGCTCATTCCGCGATGGCTGTGGGTGCGGATGAGAGTGGTTTAACAAAAACGCCCGGAAATTTTAACACGGAAAACGGCTGCATTCTAAATAAAATTTTCTTCGCGCCGGAATATGCTGTTTTTGGCATGCTTCGCAAGTGGCTGGCGGTGAGATGTTTGAAATGTATTGACAAAAACCGCCATGCGTTTTGTGCCTAATCGCCGTGCGTTTTGTGCCTAACTGGCGGCTCGTTTGGTGCAAACGGCATCGTCATAAGGCACAAAACGCACGGCGATTAGGTACAAAACGTGTGGATTGGATGCGGAAAGTTCGCCTCCGTTTCTCTGAAATTCGCAAATGATTACAAATTGCGCTTCTGTATTGTCCGTGAATCCTGCAATGCAACATGCCTGAAAATTAACATTATTAACGTTTTTTACCCTCGCATGTGGAAACCCCTCCAGGCTCTGATGGTATTGGCAAGAATTAACAGGAAACAATGAGGGAAAATTATCCCCACATTGGTGATTACACATGAAGGTACTTACGCTCTGCAAGTATGTCATCTTATATGTGTGGTTTTCTCTGCAAAGCGATGTTGTTTGTTTGATGGCCACGGACTTGCGGGTCGTGAGTCCATACATGGGAACAAGTCCCTATAGTATTTGCACTTGCTGGTTGACTATGCAAATTTAGAAAAAAAAGTTTGTTTGACGCAACAAAAAACACATAAAATATTTGCAGGTATAAAAATAAAGCACTACCTTTGCACCCGCAATTGAGAGTTCGATTGTTTTCGGCAACAGGGCTGCCCGAGGAAGGATGGGTGAGTGGCTGAAACCAACAGTTTGCTAAACTGTCGTACGGGTTTACCGTACCGGGGGTTCGAATCCCCCTCCTTCCGCAAGGGATTTGAATGCTGGAGAAAGATGGTGGATTCATCTAACGGTTAGGATACAAGATTCTCAATCTTGGCATAGGGGTTCGATTCCCCTATCCACTACAAGAGGCGGGGGTGCATCGAAGCAGATGCACCCCGTTTTTGGTATATTGGATTATAAATGAATATACGCAATGCAGAATGAATGTGCCGCAAATATGAAAAGCAATAATTGAACAAATCTAATGCAACTAACTGTATATAAAGCGAGTGCTGGCAGTGGAAAGACATTCCGCCTTGCCGTGGAGTATATCAAACTGCTCATAAAAAATCCAGAGAACGGACACAGGAACATCCTTGCAGTTACGTTCACAAACAAGGCGACGGAGGAAATGAAGGAGCGCATAATGTCGCAACTTTATGGTATATGGAAAAGTCTGCCCACGTCAAAGACTTACCTCGAAAAGGTGTCGGGGGAACTCGGTATGGACGAAGCGGAAACGAGCCGCAGGGCAGGGGTCGCACTGAGCCATCTCATACACGACTTCGACCATTTCAGGGTGCAGACTATAGACAAGTTCTTCCAAAGCATACTGCGCAACCTCGCACACGAACTGGGACTGGCTTCCAACCTGCGGGTCGGGCTGAACGACTATCAAGTGGAGGAACTGGCCGTTGACCAACTAATCGAGGGACTGTCAGACAATGACCGGGAACTTGGATGGATAATAGAATATATCAAGAGGAACATTTCGGAGGACAAGGGGTGGAACGTGACATCGCAGATAAAGAGTTTCGGCAAGACAATATTCAGCGATACATACAAGGCAAAGCGTGGCGAGATAAACGATGTCGCCGCATGCGAGGAGAACTTCAAACGGTTCTATGCGGGCATGATGAAAATCATCAACAAGTTCGAGGAGGAAATGGCAGGGTATGAGCCGAGATTCTCAACCATGCTTGATGAAAACGGCGTGGACATTGACGAACTGAAGAAGACACCGTGCGGATATTTCAGGAAACTCAAGGAAAGGAAGTTTTCCGAGGACGAACTGGGAAAGGTTACTTATGTCAGGGCGATGGAGTCGGCGGACGAATGGGTCACGAAAGCAATGGCGAAGAAACGCCCGGGACTGACCGGCTTTGCCGAACAGCATCTCATGCCATTGCTGCGTGAGGCGCACGGCAGGGTGGAGGACGGAATAAAAAGGTACAACACCGCAAGAATGTCTATGACATACTTAAACCAGTTGCGCCTGCTCAGCGCGATAGAGAAGAAGGTGGGGGAACTCAATGCCGATGCCAACCGCTTCCTGCTGAGCGATACGCAGCAACTGCTGTCGGAGTTTGTCAAGGGGAGTGACTCGCCGTTCATATACGAGAAAATAGGCACGCAGATAAGCCATGTGATGATAGATGAGTTTCAGGACACGAGCACGGTGCAGTGGCAGAACTTCCTCGTACTGCTGAAAGACTGCATGAGCAGGGCAAACCCAAGCGTGACGGACGTGGCACAGAACCTTATCGTTGGCGATGTGAAACAGAGCATATACAGGTGGAGGTCGGGCGACTGGCAGTTGCTGAACAACATAGAGAAACTGTTTGCCAGCGGTGAACTTAAGTTAGAGCCGATGAGGCATAACTTCCGCTCTGCCAAGAACATAATACGGTTCAACAATGCATTCTTCGAGACTGCAATAGGCATAGAGACTGTGAACGAGAGGGAGACGAGCGGCGACAACGCCGAGGAACTGGAGAAGGCATACGGCGATGTGGTGCAGGAAATACCAGAAGGAAATCCTGACGGCGGAATGGTGAAAATAACGTTGCTGCCATCGGACAGCATCAAGGAGCGCACGCTCGACAAAATAGTGGAGACAATAGACGGACTGACCGAAAGGGGAGTGCCGCAGAAAAAAATCGCTGTGTTGCTGAGGAGAAACAGCGACATAACGCTCATAGCGGAGAAACTTATGCAAGAGCGCCCGGAGATTCATCTCGTGAGCGACGAGGCTTTCCGCCTTGAGGCTTCGCTGGCGGTGAACATGATAATAGAGGCAATGCGCCTGCTTGCGCACCCGGAGGATCTGCTCACAAGGGCAACGCTGGCAAAGCAATACCAAAGGAATGTGAAGCGAAGCGACGCAAGCGAGGGCGACATGATGTGGCACGCCGACGAGGAAAAGATAAATGCCTTGCTGCCTGAAGATTTCACGGCATGTTTCGACAAAATGACAGAGATGCCGCTGACGGACTTGATTGAATATATATATGACGTTCTGGAACTTGGCGTAATGAGCGGCCAGAGCGCGTATATCTGTGCATTCCACGATGCGGTATGTGAGTTCGCAAAAGACTATTCGCCAGGAATAGACGCGCTGCTGAGGGAATGGGATGACGATATGTGCTCGAAAAACATACAGGCAGACGACATCGACGGCATACGCATAATGACAATACACAAGAGCAAGGGGCTGGAATATGACAACGTGATACTGCCATTTGCCAACTGGAAGATCGGAGGCAGCGACATACTGTGGTGCGCAACAAACGAGAAGCCATTCTGCCAGATGCCGCTCATTCCGGTCAGATATAGCAAGGAAATGGATAACAGCCTGTTCTCCGGATATTACCGGCACGAGCACCTGCAGACAACCGTTGACAACATGAACCTGCTGTATGTGGCCTTCACGCGTGCGGCGAGCAATCTTTTCGTGATAGGGCAGAGCGACGGCAAGGCAAACAGGTCAAGCGTCATACGCGAGTCGCTCAATGAAGTGACGAAAAAACTCGACGGCGCGACGCTCTCCGGCATCAACGACAATGTCGTGGAAGGTGGTGATGAGAAAAAGCCGGAGGCCGTGGAGTTCCTTTACGGATCATTCCGGGAATATGTCGGAGAGAAGAAACAGGACAAGGGAAATGTCTTCTTGCAGGAATCGAGGAAGATGAATGTTGAGGTTAGGACGTTCCCCGTACCCGTGAATTTCCGGCAGAGCAACGAGAGCGATGAGTTCACACACATGGAAGGCGGGGATACCTTTGACAACTCATTCATCAAACGGGGGTGTATCCTGCACAAGGTGTTCTCCCAGATTGAGACAACGGATGACGTGCCGAGGATTATAAGGGAAATGGAGCAGGAAGGGATAATATATGACGAGAAGACCCGTAATGACATTATTGTAAGCGTTGGCAAATGCCTCGGAAATCCAACTGCCGCAGACTGGTTCTCGGGAAGATGGAAGACATTCAGGGAATGTCCTGTGCTGAAAATGGAGGACGGAAAGATGACGGCGCACCGCCCTGACCGGGTGATGACAGATGGCGAACGCACGATAGTGGTCGACTACAAGTTCGGGACGCCACGCGCGGATCATGTAAAACAGATAGGCGAATACATGCGGCTGCTCGACGACATGGGATACATGAAAATAAAGGGCTGCCTGTGGTATGTTGACAGGAATATCATTAAGGAATACGACAATTAAGCACACCATGAAATCATTTTTGGAATATATAGCAGAAGACATAATAGCGAAGCACGGCACAGACTTCTCTGATGTGACGATTGTTTTCCCGAACAAACGCGCATCGCTGTTCATGAGCGAAATACTGGCGATGAAGGCGGGAAGACCAATCTGGAGTCCTGTGTACATCACCATAAGCGACTTGTTCAGGTCGCAGACCAAGACCGTTGTCGCAGACCCGGTGAAACTGGTGTGCGAACTGTACAAGGTGTATTCGGAATATCACGGTTCCGCAGAACTGACACTCGACAAATTCTATGGGTGGGGACAACTGATGATTGCCGACTTTGACGACATAGACAAGAACATGGCGGATGCGGATGCCGTGTTCTCAAACATAACGGCCTTTCACGAACTGGAAGGCAAAATCGAATTCACGCCGGGACAGCGCGAGGCGATAGAGCGTTTCTTCAACGTGATACTTGACGACGACAACTCGAAGATAAAAGGCAAATTCCTAAAGGTGTGGAACAGCCTTGCCGCCATTTACCACAGGTTCAACGAACGCCTCGCCGGCGAGGGACTGGCATACGAGGGGGCACTCTACCGAAAGGTTGTCGAGGGAGAACAACTCAACCTTGGGTCAGGGAAATATATCTTCGTGGGATTCAACGTAGTGCAGGAAGTGGAGAGCAGACTGTTCTCAATGTTGAAAGACGAGGGACGCGCATTGTTCTACTGGGACTACGACAATTTTTTCATGCCGGAGGCGAATTCCGTCGCAAACGAGGCAGGAAGACATATATCGCAGTTGAAGGAAAAGTTTGCAAATGAACTCACGCCCGACCGGACTGATATTTTCGATGCCATGAGGGGGGAGAAGAACGTCAAGTTTGTCAGCGCACCGACAGAGAACATACAGGCACGGTATGTGCATCAATGGCTGAAAGAGGACAAGCGAATGGAACAGGGCAGGAGCACGGCGATAGTGATGTGCGACGAGACGCTGCTGCAAACCATAATCCACTACCTTCCCGAAGACATCCCTGCGGTGAATGTCACCACAGGCTACCCATTGTCGCAGGCGCCTGTAACGGCGCTTGTCGCCAGTTTCCTCGCACTCCATTCAGAGGGATATGTGGCTGACGGAAAGGTGTTCAGGCTGCGTTTCATAAATGCCGTGCTGTCACATCCATACTCAAAATATATTTCGCCCGGGGCAAGGGAACTGCGCTCAACACTAAACAGCAACCACAGGTATTTCCCGGGGGTAAAGGAACTTGTACTTGATGATGGGCTGTCGCTCATTTTCAGTCCAATGGAAGAACATGAGGTAAGTCACAACGCTCAAACAGTCAGGCGCATGGCGGAAATCGTGAAACTGGTTGCAAGGAATTTTCCTACGGACGGGGAGCATAAAAACGGCTTCGCGGCGGAGTCCCTGTTCCGGACTTACACTCTGCTTATGCGCATTGTGTGCCTGATAGAGGACGGCGACCTAATCGTGACTTTCGACACCCTGCGCCGGCTGATTATGCAGATAATCGGCAGCACGACAATACCGTTCCACGGCGAGCCTGCGGAGGGAGTGCAGGTGATGGGAGTCCTCGAAACGCGCAACCTCGACTTTGAGCATGTCCTCATACTGTCTTGCAACGAGGGGAACATGCCGAAGGGAATCAACGATGCGTCGTTCATACCGCACGCAATACGATATGGACACGGACTGACCACCATCGATAACAAGGTGTCTGTATATGCTTACTATTTCAACAGCATGATACAGAGGTGCAAGGACGTTACGATAGTGTATAACAACTCGACCGAGGGCGGCAAAACAGGAGAGATGTCCCGCTTCATGTTGCAGATGATGGTTGAGAAACCGGAAGCGTGGAAGTTGTCTAAAACAAGTTTGTCGGCAGGGCAGAATGCACTCGTGTCAAGGCCTGCCGGCATAGCAAAGGACGGAAAGGTCGCAGAGGCGATTGACGGGATTGACTCGTTCTCGCCAACGGCAATAAACAATTATCTTTATTGCCAGTTGCGCTTTTTCTACAATTATGTTGCAAAACTGAAGGAGAATGACGAGACCGACGATGACAGCATCGACAACCGTATATTCGGACTTGTATTCCATGAGGCTTCGGAGACTATATACAACAAGGTGAAGGATGGGGTGATAACAAGGGATATAATAGATGGACTTCTGAAAGACGAGGCGGGAATATCCAGAGCCATCGACGAGGCATTCAAGAAAGAACTGTTCAAAGTGGGTGGCAAATCGGATTTCAAACCGAAATACAACGGGATGCAACTTATAAACAAGGAGGTGATAAGGCAATATATCGAGGAACTCTTGCGTCTTGACAGGGAACTCACGCCATTCACGATAATGGGACTGGAGAGTGACGTTTGTGAGGACATAACGATAAACACCGCGCACGGAGAGAGAAAGATAAAGGTGGGGGGACGCATAGACCGCATCGACAAGGTGAAATACAAGGAGAAAGACAATGGGAACTGGAAAGAGACAATACGTGTTGTTGACTACAAAACCGGCGCGAAGGGCATAACAGTCCCGCTGTCCGGCGTGGATGATGTCTTTGACGCGACGGCAAAGCGTGATAGTCACCGCGATTACTATCTTCAGGCAATGCTTTACTCGTTGCTCGTCAGCAGGAAACATACCTATGGGAACACACCCGTGTCGCCCGCGTTATTGTTTATTCAACATTCGCGTGCAGATGACACCAACCCCACGATTTATTTCAAGGACAAAAGGACGAAGGAATATATAAGCGACATTGCAGAGTTTGACTGCGCTTTCATGGAAAACCTGAAAAGGGTGATGGGGGAAATACTCGACACGTCAACCATGTTCATGCCTACGGAGGATAGGACACGATGCACGTTTTGCCCTTACTGTAAACTTTGTTGGTAAACGCATTTGGCTGTCACATGGGGGTGGGTAATTTCAGATGCTTATGTCAGTGTGGAGAGTTTACTTGGGCATTCCCTTTTGACTTTCATCGTTTCCGTGCGCGGCAGTTCGCTTACAACTATGAAATGGCGTGGTTTCCAGTACTTTGGCAACACGGTTTCACATGCGTGCCGTGCCTTGTCTGCAATGCTTTCGTCGCGTCCCTCGATGACCATAACCACAACCTCGCCGAACTTTTCATCGCCGCGCTTAGTTATAAGGAAAGGCGCGCTGAAGTGCCTGGCAATGATGCGTTCCACCTCTTCCGCCTGTATCTTAACCCCTCCGGAGCATATCACGTTGTCCTTGCGCCCGAGAATGCGGAATTTCCTGCCGTCGGTGGCAAATTCCGCTATGTCGTTCGTCTTCAGTCCTGATACACCTGTGGCGTCATCGCTCACTGTCAGGCAACCGTCGCCTGCAAGCGACAGGCTGACATTGGCGAGTGGGGCATACCACTGTCCGCCGCCAATCCGCCTCAGCGCGATATGCGACAGTGTTTCTGTCATGCCGTATGAACTCCATGCAAGGCACTTGCACGATGATAAATCCTCCTCCAATTCACTGCTTATCGCACCTCCGCCGATGAGCAGGTTGGCAACATCATCAAGTCGTTTCCGGGATGTCTCATCGCGCAGCGTGTTCCAAACCTGCATCGGAACCATAGCAACAAAGTCATAGTCACCGTTGGTATCTGCAAGCGGATTGCCGCAGGGTTTCACAATGTCGAGTTGCAGACCTCGTTCAATAGCCCTGACTGCCATCATCTTGCCGGCAATATAGTCGAGGCTCATGCAGAGCAATGCCCTGTCACCACGCCGCAGACCGAAGAAATCGTTGGTGCGGCGGGCAGATGCCAGCATGTGTTTCTTCTTCACCATCATCTTCTTAGGAACGCCTGTTGAACCGCTCGTCTGCACTTCCATCCAGTCGCCGCCATTGTTCCACTCGTCGTAAAACTGCTTTATATCCATCATATTACTTCGTTGCAAATGCAAAAATACTAATTAAAAACATAAAGCAACAAGTTTCATTCTGTTTTTTCGTATCTTTGCAACAAATATTACACGACAAGCAATACTTATGAGGAAAGAAGACCTAAGAATAGTTTTCATGGGAACGCCGGAGTTTGCGGTGGCAACGTTGCAGGCATTGGTTGACGGGGGGTATAATGTAGTGTGCGTGGTGACGCAGCCTGACAAACCGGTGGGCAAGCATCACCACACGTTGCAACCGCCTGCGGTCAAGGTATTCGCCAGGCAACATGGCATACCGGTGCTGCAGCCGGAAAGGATGAAGGATGAGAACTTCCTGAAAGAACTTGGGGAATATTCTCCGGACGTGCAGGTTGTGGTGGCTTTCCGCATGCTGCCCGAGGTGGTGTGGGCCCTTCCGCGCTTCGGCACTTTCAACGTACATGCAGCACTGCTGCCGCAATACCGTGGCGCGGCACCGATAAACTGGGCGATAATAAACGGCGAGGAACGCACAGGGGTAACAACGTTCTTCATCGACCACGACATCGACACTGGGCGCATCATCATGCAGCGCGAAATGCCCATAGGACCCGAGGACAATGTTGAGACTGTGTATGACGGACTGATGAAGTTGGGCGCTGAAATCGCCATAGAGACGATAGACAGGTTGATTGAGGGCAACGGAGTGGTTGGCAGTATACCGCAGGAGCAAATGACCGATGCGGCAGGGAATCTTCACGACGCCCCGAAACTGTTCAAGGAAAACTGCATGATAAACTGGGAAATGAGCGCAGGGCGCGTTCACGACTTAATTCGTGGATTGTCGCCGGTGCCCGGGGCATGGTCGCCGTTCGGCAGTGACGCGAGACATACAATCAAAATATACGGGTCGCGTGTCACAGGTGTGAAAACAGACATGTCTCCCGGAACTTTCTTCTCGCACCAAGGGCGGCTCATGGCATCGGCAGGAGGGGAAATGCTCGAACTCACAGAGGTGCAACTGAGTGGGAAACGGCGAATGGCAGCGAGGGATTTCCTTAACGGGATGAAGGCGAGTATTGAGGAGGTATGACTATTCAGCCGACAGGTCGGCAACCATCTGCCTGTACTGGCTGTAGAGATGGGCGCGCGCGACATAACCCTTCAGTTTCCCGAAAGAATCAACGACAGGCAGCATAGACGCATCGGTGGCGTCGAATTTTTTCATAACATCATACATGGTGTCGTTTTCGCCAAGCACTGCCGGCGGTTCCGTCATAAGCTGCGATACGTTGAAATGACTGTATAACTCTGTGCGGAACACGATATGCCTTATCTTAGTGACGTCAATCTCGCCTATCAGTGACCCTGCGTCGTCAACAACAGGGACGATGTTCATGCGGCTGCGGCTGATGAAATGGGTAAGCTTGCCGAGCGCCATGTCCGGAGGAACGGTGGTCACGTCACGCTCTATAACGCTGTCAAGGCTCATCATGGTGAGCGCGGCATGATCCGTGTGGTGTGTTATCAACTTGCCCTGACGCGCAAGCCGCATACCGTAGATGCTGTGTGTCTCAAATATGTTTATTGTCAGGAAGGCACATATACACACAATCATCAGCGGGATGAAAAGGGCATAGCCTCCCGTCAGTTCGGCGATGAGGAAAATACCTGTCAGCGGAGAGTGCATCACACCTGTCATTACGCCTGCCATGCCGAGGAGCGTGAAATTCTTTTCCGGAACATAAACTCCGATTTGGTACATGTTCCAAAGGCGGGAGAAGAAGAAACCGCCGAACGCTCCAACGAAGAGTGAGGGCGCGAATGTTCCTCCGCAGCCGCCACCGCCGTTTGTCGCTGCCGTGGCAAAAACTTTTGTCATCATAACAAGACCGATATACAGAACGAGCATTTCGCCGTGACCATAGAATATCGAGTTGTTCATAACCGTCTGCCAGTCGGCTTCGGTCTTGCCACCGAGCAGGATATTTATGCTGCTGTACCCTTCACCGAAGAGAGACGGGAAGAAAAATATGAGCAGCGACAGCACGACGCCGCCAAGAGCAAGGCGCGTCAAATAGTTCTTACCGAGACGTTCGAACACGCTCTCAAACATGCTTGAGGCGCGTATGAACCACAGGCTTAACAAACCACAGCAGACACCGAGGAGGATTGTGGCGGGGACACGATCGAGTGTCCAGCTGCCATCGAGGCTGAAATTGAACAGCGAGGCGGAGCCGGTGAATATATAGGTGAAGCATGTCGCCGTCACGGTGGAAATCAATATCGGGAGCAGTGACGCCATAGTCAGGTCAACCATAAGCACCTCAAGCGTGAACACAAGACCGGCGATGGGAGCTTTGAAAATACCGGCTATTGCCGCCGCAGCACCGCAGCCTACAAGCAGCATCATCGTCTTGTTGTCCATGCGGAACAATTTGCCGAGGTTGCTACCTATGGCGGAGCCGGTCAGGACGATCGGAGCCTCTGCGCCGACGCTGCCTCCGAAACCGATGGTTATGGCGGATGCGACGACCGAACTCCAGCAGTTGTGGCCTTTTATGCGGCTTTTCTTCGAACTTATGGCATACAGCACACGCGTGATGCCGTGGCCAATGTCGTCGCGGACTATATATCTGACGAAAAGCGACGTGAGGTATATACCGACAACCGGCAGGATGAGGTACATCCAGTTGGACGAGGTTATGTCGAACCCTGCGGTGAGCAGCAGCTGTATTTTGGATATAATCCAGTGAAGGGTATAGCCTGCGACCGCAGCGAGAAATCCCACCACGAAACTTAATATCAGCGTAAACTGTCGGTCGCTGATATGACGGCCGCGCCATTCAGTAAACTTCAGCAATATGCCACTGCCCATGCGTCAATATCCGTTATTTCCTTATTATGGTTACCTCTCCGTCTTCCTTTATCTTTATTATTGACGACGGGGTGTGCGGCTTATGCTCCTGTCGTCTTGAAAAGCACACATAGTCTGCCGCCTCGATAAGTTCCGGGGCTATGTCGCGGAAATTCTGTGCGGCAGGCTCACCGCTTATGTTGACACTCGTTGACACTATGGGCTTCTGGAATCTGTAGCAAAGTTCCTTCGAGAACGCCTCGTGCGTCACGCGCATTGCTATGCTGCCGTCGTCAGCAACAAGGTTGGGGGCAAGGTTCACTGCATTGTCAAGGATTACTGTGGTGGGCTTAACGGCATACTCCATTACCTGCCATGCCACCTCCGGCACGTTCCTGACATAACGCTGAAGCCTGGCCTCAGAGTCAACAAGACAAATGAGTGCCTTCGAATCATCGCGTTTCTTAATATTGAAAACCTTTGCCACAGCCTCGGAATTGGTGGCGTCGCAGCCAATGCCCCACACCGTGTCGGTGGGATAGAGTATCACACCTCCGTCCTTCATAACGTTTACAGCGTTCTGAATATCTTCTTTCTGTGTCATCCGAATGATATTGTTTTATACATCAAGTCAAAATATAAATTATTTGAACGGCAAAGTTATACGAAAAAAATGGTATTGCAAAGAAAAAAACTGACTTTTATATCACAACTTGAAAATGGACGGATCCCGATCTGAAGCATTACCACTTCTGATTTAAAACAATACCACTCTACTCTGGACTTATAAAACGCAATAGTTTTACCCTGTCACCTGATATATTATACACCCATTCAAAGACTCCGTCTGTCATGGGGGAGATTTTCGTGTCCAAAAAGTTAAATAGTCGTTTTGAACCATTATGGGGAATTAAAATGTTTTGGTTCTTGTCTTTTTGGAGAAAAAAAACATGCTTGCCTACAACTGTATATCCAAACGTGTCGGGATCATACATTACATTTTTTTTATCGAGCATCCAAACATAAACTCTGCAACTACCTTGCATATATATTATGAATATATTATTATTGTTTTGATTATAACGAGCAGCAATGTTGTTCACCGTCTTTAAAAAGTTACAATGTATTATCCGATAGGATGGTAAATACACCTTTTTTATTGTTCTCTGTGAAAAGCAGGGAACAAATATCATAAGGAATATAGATATGATAAAGTGTTTCATTTTTTCTATTTTTAGTTGTTCTTGTTGCAGTAACAGTAAAGCCTTCCAAATTAACAGAATAATCTTCTATTTTTGAGTTGGGACCAAATGTGACATATTCTCCAATCTTAGGTCCATATATACCAAATGTTATTGATTGGTTGCTAATCTCTGTCATTTTTTTGGCAATAGGAATATCTCCATATTTACCTCCAATATTCGATGGAATAAGTACATTACTTGGATGTGAATGATAAAATGCACGCAAAGTATATCCATTTTTAAGTTGTTTGTTAAACAAATCAACCATACCAGACTCACTCTTTTCACAATGAGAAGTCGTTAGGTAATTCAAACCTTTTGCTCCCTCAGTACCTGTCTGCATAATACTCCATTCTACTGATGTATTCTTAGCAAAACTTTCAAATAACTGTTTGGCATGCTTATCTCCACGTACCTGATAAACATCGTATCTTGTTCCTCCATCTGTTTTCTGTCCCGAAGCCTTTTCGATTGTTCCATATTCAAATGATAAACTTTTTCCTTTTACCCTCTTTCCTGCTTTGCTTACAAAAAAGAAAGCATCGTGCTTATCAGTCTTTATCTGTTTGACGATGTCGCCTTTGCTATTAATTTCCCATTCGTCTCTTCCATCAGGATCAACTAATATTATCGGGTTATTCCTTGTATAGCAATAGATAGTAAGCCATGGCTTTTCCTCTGCAGATGGATCCACGCTCATCCACAGACTCAACTTCGGCTCATAGTACCTCGCACCATAGTAGTACATACCCGTCTCCTCGTCAAACTCCTTAGCGTTGAAGAGGTAAGGGGTGTTCCACGTATTGTTGCGCTCTTCGATGAATACTTCGCCGAACGGCACATACTCGATGTGCTGCGATACTTCGCCGTCCAAGTTGGTGATGTAACTGCTACTGCCCAAATGGTCAGGGTGGTAGTAGAACAGCATCCGCTCGTTAGTGCCAGCTTCGCCAGCTCTCGTCTTGACCATCGCCCTTGCCTGTGCTGCCTCCGGCGTGTCGTCATCACTGCTAAAGCCTTTGCCATTGACATAATCGGTATTGTCCACACCGTTGTATGGCAAATCAAATGTCTTGTAATTGTCCTTGATGGATTGTAACTGGAGGGCACTGTCCAAGATGGTCTTGCCGCCAGCATTGACTGCAAGGTTCTGTAGTCTGCGACGCTGTGGGTCGTAACTGTAGAACGTTTCCGCTCCGTTGCAATACTTCAGGTAGGTGCGCAGCTCAATTTTGTAGGGATATGTACGGTTGTTTCGTAATGGCATATTAATACTTAATCTTTTATTTGCTGTTCATTTGATCTGGATGGAAGAGTGTTTTTTTAGAAATGAAATCAAACCACGTTGCCCTATGTTGCTATATTGGAGTTTATAAGTACGTTTATTCCAACTTATCGTTATTATAGATTGATTGGTAGACATGTAAGAAGTCATGCTTTTGTCACTTTTTATAGCATTTTCTATATGAAAAATCAGTGAATCTTGTAATTCTTTGCTTAGAAATATACTATCCTTTTTTTCAAAAATACTATCTACTGGAGAATGCCATATATTATTTAAGCTGTCAAACTCGGAAACTATAATATGTTTATGTTTGGTAGTCTTTAGATAATCTCCATTGATTGTTATTACATAATAAACAGTACTATCACCATACATGTCATAGACGCATTTAAACTTTGACAAGGGGGAGTTATACCCTCCTGTTAAAATAATAATCGAAAAAAGAATAACCAAAACCTTTTTAGTCATTTGAAACATGTGATAAACGTTGTTGAAGATTTTACTCTTTTCGCAACATATTTTCGGTGTATTTATATTTCTTGTTATACCTGCTCATACCTATGGTTTGCAACTCTTTTATAGACTGTTCCTTATCAGTAAAAAGATACGATCTACTACAAACTTGTTTGTCAGATGCTGTTATGATACTGGCTGGGCGAAGTACACCGTCTGTCCTTTACGCTTGCCGATAGGCTGCTTCTTTGATTTTACTTCAAATTCAATCATAACTTCTTATTGCCTTTGGTTATCAATTATTTAACGTCGTTCTTTCCTGTTTATTGCTTACGGCTTTTGATACTCATATAAGGGTAATGATGAACGAGGGTGTGTCAAAACACCCCAAACTCTAAAAAACTCACAAAGCCCTGACTTTCCCAAGCCAGGGCTTTGCTATGTCCAAAAGTTTTTGTACCTTTAGACAAAAGTTTCAAAACTATGACAAAGGTACACTTTCGTCCTTATATAACCAACCAAACAATACTTTTTCCGCAAAGAATCGATGAAGATATTGCGGAGAATGATCCTGTTCGCATAATATCAAGTGTAATAGACCATCT
>NZ_LT965940.1:0-3279 GCF_900241015.1 Metaprevotella massiliensis
TTGGACACAAATATAGATGATAATTATCGTTTGACTGCATCAATTATACCAATATATACGTTGGAATATGCTTCTAAACACAACTAAATGGAAATTTCTCTATAAATGAAGGTTTTGCAGAGGTCTCGTCCCTTAATAACTATCGATAAGCATCCGTGCGATGCTCTTCCTATTCTTTTTTGTCCTTTTCTCTGTATTTCTTCCTTTTGTTGGTGCAAATTTACAAATAAATCTGCACACATGCAAATTCTCTCGTAGTATTAATGCGGATTAATATATTAGAAACCTTACCCTAAGACTTAATTGTCTATTGTTATATCAATCTCTTCTTCGTCAATTACGATTCCTCTATCTTTCAAGAATTTGTCGGTACGTGTTATTAATTCGTTATCAATATCTTCATTCGTATTATTTAATGTAGCCTTCATTTCTTTTTTGAATAAATCTAAATCACGTTTAAATTCCCAGTTTTGCATTTCAGATGATGCATATAGAATTATTCTATCCATTATTTTTGCTCCTATTGCCAGTGTTCTTTCACTGAATGACGCAACAGAATGAAGGATAGATACCATTTGGGTTTCAGACAATGGGGTTGAGATATTTGTCAGTTCTAAGAATTTTCCAGGGCTACATATCCATCCTTTATAAAATGGCTGATTACCAACTTTTGTAAGAATACTATCATAACTCAAAATAATCCAATGTTCATAGTTATTAATGACTCTATCATTTGTATATTTTAAAGCTATTGAGTCATGATGTACCAAATGTCCTGGTTTTTCTTTGTTTTTTTCCTTTAAGCAAATGGAATACTCATTATCATAGTCTTTTAAATCTTCATCTTTATAAAACGGAATGCTCTCTTGAATGACATTGCCTTTCATTAACAGACTTGTTAGATCTGTCATAATTTCTCTAACCCAAGCCTTGATATTGGACTTTTCAGTTTTTATGGCAACACTGAATGATGCCAGATACTCCATAAAGTTAGACGGAAGTTTGGCGCCAGATTTAATCAGAGAATAGTAATTTGATACAAAAGCATTATTTGAATGAACCATTTCTTCTGGATCAAGATCTACATTTTGATACTTTCTTGCAGTTAGCAAATGACCTGCACATTCATTGATATACGAATATGGGATTGAAACCTTAGATGTGAGAGTGATTGCTCTTTGAACGCTTTTGATACTTTTCTCAAATGTTTTTGTTACTCCACCCTGATATAGTTGAGAACAAATATATGGAATAGCAACGGTTGGTTCAAGCATGACACAAAAATCCTCCCACTTGTTTGCTCCTAACGCTTGGGCTGATGACAAAGGATTAGATCCTTCTAATGCTAAGTACACACAGGCTCTTGTTATTTTTATAATTAAAGGATGAGTTGCTGCTATATGAGCAAGATCTTCAAGAGCCTCATAGGAATTTCCTTCGTCTAATCCTTTCTCCTGCCTAAGATACTTTATTATTTTTTTATCACTGTCTTTAGCCAACCTAAATATTGGATGGTCTATTTTTGTCCTGGCTTCTCGAAGGATGCGAATCTGATTGTCAATTGCAGAGAATGCTAATAGCGTTGCTATTCTTTTTGAATCATCCTCATTCCAATAAACATTATAGTCGGTTCTCATCAAATCGATCTGTGCAGATGTCAAAGAACTCAACTCATAAAGATAAGCCTTTTTCCTTGCCTCAATATCGTTTTCCACAGATGGCAACAATACAAAGCCTACTGATTCTTTATGCATTTGACCTCTTGACAACAAGGAATCTATTCGTTTCATTATTACCTCATCCTTTTCTTCTGGCAGTTTTAGAAAATCGAGGACATCTTTTGTTAATTCCTCTTTATTCTCATAATGATTAGAAGACACTTTAAATAAGATAGCATCGTCATAAACTTTTCCCTTTAAATCATGAACATCTGCGGATGCTATTGTCATAGAATGGAAAGCCGCAGTTAAATAGTCAACATCTGATGAACTGATTTGACGATAATCAATGCCATCACTGAAAAGCTTGTTCTCCATATTAGAATCTATGATAAACTCTGCCAATGTACTTGAGCACATACAAGTGACAGGAATACCATATTCTGCTTTAAAAAGAAGGCCTTTCTTCCGTAATTCGGCATCGCTTATGTTGTATTTGAAAAAGAAATATATATGCTGTATTTTGTAGACACGAATTTTCTTTTTCAGGACAGCAGAATCTATCACTGCACCTTTATCAATAATTAAATAATAAAGCACAGAATTGGGAATCGTTTTTTTTACCCCCTTTTTCATGACAAGACTATCTTCATTCACTGCAATTATTTCCAGTATATCCTGGAGAACAATTGATACGGCCTGTTCGAACTTCTTCTTATCAAAACCGTTAATAATTAATGTAAGTGATTCTCTATCCATTATATTTTTGATGTTTTATTATATATATTTTTTAATTCTACAAGGGAGAATAAATGACTATAAATGTCATTTGCATACGCTTTTATTGAACGTCTGGTCTTGTCGTTATTATAGTACTTTATATATTCCTTACTATCACTGAATATTGTGTTTTTCTTTTGTAATTCAATAAATATCAACCGAACCTCAACAGGAATCATTGACTCAAATATCATGAGTTGCTTTATTACACAAGCCTCAGTTCTCTGCATGTAATCAAAGTATTCAAACCAATTGGTTGATTTGGCAATCAATAAGTTATCTTGACTACTAACTCCTTCTCTTTTCATTAAATCAAAATCACAACAATTCATGAAATCCTGTTTGGTAGGATTGCTATTATTAACAATGTCCGTAAAAGCATTTTTCCCGATTCCTTCCAACAGCTCAAGATTCGAAATAATATAATTACGAATTTGGTCTAGCTGATGCTTTTTTGGGAAATAATCTGTTACAAGATAAAAGATACAAGAAGCTATTATTGATAGCGAAACACAATTCGACACTACACCAAGAGCATATACAAAACTATTTAAAGCTTCGTGTTTTAATAAAACACTTTCGTATAGTATGCAATAAACTATACAGAGCATCGATATAACTATAGCTATTTTAGAATAAGACATAATTTGAAACTATTGATATATTATTAAATTGAAAAAAGAGATTATCATTATTGTATAAAACTCATTTGGTTAAGAGGGTGTGTCATAATTGACTATGGTCATTTATGGCGCACCCTCTTTCTGTATATCGTTTAGCGAAAGCAAAAACAAAGTTATTTATTGATTTTTGTTATATGGTGTCCCATTGGCTTAAAATT
>NZ_LT965941.1:0-1194 GCF_900241015.1 Metaprevotella massiliensis
ACATGACGGAGGAGGAACTCACGAAAATGCTACCTTCAAACTTCAAATAACAAACAACCCTTATATGCTACCAGACATATAAGGGTTGTTTGTTATTATGAAAGACGGCTAATATTGGATGCTTACGCTTCAAATTTGAATGCTTTATTCATTTTCTTTTGATTTAGAGTGTGAATAATATTGAAATACTACGCTCTGTCGTACAGGACATATTTCAGATGTCTGTGCAAAGGTACACATTTGTTGTCAATTAAATATCAAAAAAATCAGCTTTTTGATGCATGTATGCTTTTTCCAACATTTCATCCATGTCCGAAGCCTTGTAGAGAATCTTGGGCTTATTCTCTGAATAATCCTCTGTAGTACGCTTTCATTGCTTACAAGTATGGATGCCGTGCCTGTCATTCCGCTGTTGATGAAGAAGTCGCTAACCAGTGAGATGTTGATACGCAGTAAGATGTGCGACAGCAGCCAACGTCGGATAAAGTCTATGGCTGTTCGGCTCACAGTCAGCATAAGTTGTCCAAGTAGTATCAGCCATATAAAGCCGATGTTCTGGTTTTTGATGCCCACGTCCACAATGGATTGTGTGAGGAAAGGCAGGATAAGCTGTAACAAACTGCCCACGAGCAGCCCCAAAGCAATTTGACCAAAATATCGACGATATTTTTTATGTAGCCAAATAGGAATTTGAAAGAACGTTGCTCGTTTTTATCCCCTTCACAGAAAGTGTTCTTGTAGAATTCAGATGTAGGTTCAATAAACATTGCAATCCCCTTTTTTTCTCCATCCGACTTAGTACTTATCCAATGCTTCTTGAATTCCTCCAAGCAGTACTTTACAAGTCCTTTTCCAGGATCTGCAACATAGAACGTATTGCAATTCTTAACTTTGTATAGTACAACGAAGTGATTTTGATTCCAATGAAGAATACAAGGTAGTGGTGCTTGGCATAAAGATTCTATGTCTAACCTGCCACTATAAGCCTGTAACTTCAAGTTTGAAGCAACAGTATTAATTCCTAATAAAGAAACCCCTTCAGTGGTTGCAGAACAAAATTTTGAAAGTGGGGGTGTGTCAAAATTGGCACACCCTCTTTTAACATATCACAAAGCCCGAACTTTCACAAGCACGGGCTTTGCCATTCCATATTTTTTTTGTACCTTTATGGAAAGAATTTATAGTATGTCAAAG
>NZ_LT965942.1:0-899 GCF_900241015.1 Metaprevotella massiliensis
TGGATACTGTCCAAGGTTCTGACAGGCCTAATGCCATTGTAAATATCTCGGTACTATTCATTTTGCAAAGGTAACATTTTGACGAGAAATATTCGCTACCTACCCACACGATTCGTTATAGAGCCTTTTAAATTCAAAATACCTTCCTCATTTATAGAATATCCCTGACAATTTAACATTTTTGTTGAGATTTCGGCAGATGTATTAAGATATTTAGCCAAAGTCCATGCATTATCTCCTTTTTCTGCTACAAGATTCCCATTAGCATCTTCTACCCATTTCCCATCAGTATCAACAAACCGCATCGGATTATTCACACAATACGCATAAGGACTTGTGGAGTAATATTTCTCCGCCAGCGGATCCATCGTTGTGAAGCGGCAGGTGGTGGCATCGTAGCGTCTTGCCCCATAGTCGTATATGTCGAGACCGATTTGACGTTCGAGTTCCTTGCCGTTGTATTTGTAGGATTGAAAATCGCCGTTCAAGCCCTTACCCATCAAACCACCGAAAGGGTAATAGTCGTTGCGTTCCTCCAAGTTGCCATTAGCATCTGCAACCACACGTACGTTGCCGAGATGATCGCGAAGGAAGAAATGGTAAGTGGGGACACCTTTCTTAATACTGACATATCCTCCGTCAAAAAGAATCTTAACGGGTTCCTTGTCGCTATAAACGATGTTGCCGCAGTAGTCCAACACAGGAAGACCATATATGTTTTGACTTGAACTCAACGTACTCTGGTCTGCGAAAGAGTCGGACAACGACGAACCCAAATTTATATCAGACGATGAAAGGGTGTCGTCATTTCCGGAACGGTCTGACATTACTTTGCTCATGGGCTGAATCAGTTTCAGTCCGCTCACGCTGTAAATGGCCTGTAGTTTGTCGCCTGTCGC
>NZ_LT965943.1:0-1938 GCF_900241015.1 Metaprevotella massiliensis
ATATTAGATGTCCTGCCCTTGTGCCCGCCATGGCGAAGGTGTTTCCGGATATTATCCTTACGGTGCGGGGAACTGGCTGCTATCCAATTATAGATAGTAGACTTGGAGACCTTAATGCCTTCCTCTCCTGACTTCATCAATGCGTCACCCAAATTACAATTCACTTATTGACAACTTGAAAAAGAGGCTTGATGGCGAGGTGTTTCTCGGTAAGAAATAACGTTTTTGTAAAATAGGTGTTATTTTCAGGCATCCTTATCCTGATGGTTGTGACTGTTTTTGCAGTGTCAAGCACATGGTCAACACTCATAGCGATTTTGTTAATGGCAATTAACCGCTCCAATTCCTTATATACTTTATAAGCGATAAAGCAGATGCACACATGTGCCTCAATCCTCCTCTCTGTAAAATGAAACATTGGACGCATTTCCAAAGTTCCTTTTGAGATGCGGAAGGAGCGTTCCACTACCCATAGTCCGTTGTATTGGGCAATGACTCGCTCTGCGTCAAGTTCTGTATTGGTAATGTATCCTTTCCAGCCATCACACTTGCAATCCTCTTCTATCTTCTCTCGGCTGATGGTGACCTCAATGTCCTTGCTGATTTCAAGAAACTTGTTGTAGCCACGTCTGTTGACCTGCTGCTTTGTGATGCGCCCACTTTTGTAAGCTTTTCTTAACCGTGCAATACCACGGGTGCGGTTGTAAGCATCCTTCTTTGCGCGTCTCTCCGAATAGCATACGATAAGCCGTTCTCCATTTTGACGCTCCATTTCATAGCTGGCATTATCCTTTTTGTCCAATGAGAGGATCCATTGCCTGATGTTATTTCGTTCATTTCTTATGCGAGCGCCAAGTATATACTTGTATCCGGCTTTCTGCAACAGTGCCACATTGTTCTTATTCATCAAACCAGAATCAGCAACGATGACAAAGTCATCTCCAAGTGTGAAACGTTGCTTGAAATCGTCTATCATCGGTATCATCGTGAAGCCTTCGTACCGACTGCCATTGAACAGAGAATATGACAATGGATAGCCGCCATCGGAAACCAACAGACCGAGTACGACTTGCGATTCTGCCGTCTTTCCGTCTTTAGAGAACCCTGGCTCACGCAGTACATCTGTTTTGGATGTTTCAAAATACAGAGTTGTTACATCGTAAAACAACAGACCTATCTTGCCACCAAATATCTTCTGCGTATGTTTCACACTGATTTGCTCTGCCAGTTCCATCTGCGTGCTGTAGAGCTTGTCCATGTAACGGTAGATGTGGTTAAGATCAACATCCTCGTCATAATAAGATTTCAAATAATCGACTGTTGCAAGTTTGCTCTTAGGCTGTGATACACGGGCAATGACGAGGTGACGCAATATCTCGTCGGGTATGCGGTTGAAGCCTATACTGTCATAAACTTGATTGAGCAGTAGTTGAGTACCATTAATCAATACAGAGTCGATGTTTTCCACCACTCGCGTCGTCTCCTCAAGTACTTTACTACGAAGATTGTTAAAATCAAACTCTTGCTGCCCATCATGAGTATGAAGCCACAGCTTGGCTTTTTGAAATAGCTCATCAGCCTCCTCTTCCGATTTTGCCACGCCAAACTTTTTCACTTCTGTGAATTTGCCATGAGCTTTGCTCACAACCACGACACAGATGGTTCCCGAACGGTTAATTTTCTTGCGTACAAACATTGTGCAAAGGTACGCATTTTCTGTTTGCGTCACCCTAAGTCACCCTACAAAATAATGTAACTAATTGATTTTCAATACAGGCTATATGACAGCGCAGTAAAGTGATGAAGTCAGGAAATAAACAGTTGTACCCAGTTCCCTTGCTATAATATCATGCGCTGCAAACTCACTTCCGTTGTCCGTGGTAATAGTCCTGACTGGCAATTGGGACTCTCTAAGCAGCCGCACCACGGCATGCGCCA
>NZ_LT965944.1:0-1064 GCF_900241015.1 Metaprevotella massiliensis
ACATGACGGAGGAGGAACTCACGAAAATGCTACCTTCAAACTTCAAATAACAAACAACCCTTATATGCTACCAGACATATAAGGGTTGTTTGTTATTATGAAAGACGGCTAATATTGGATGCTTACTTTGTATCGTAGTGATTGTTTTTGCCAATGCAAGCACCTTGTCTATGCTCATCTTAATCTCTGAGGTCTTCAGCATATGCTCCAATTCCTTGTATACTTTCAAAGCCACGAAACAGATGCATATATGGCCCTCGATTCGTTTGCGTGTAAAATGAAACATGGGACGTATTTCTATCTTTGATTTCGCTATACGGAAGGCCCGTTCCACATGCCAAAGGTTGTGATATGCTGTGTATACGTCATGTATTGGTATATCCGTATTGGTGAGATACCCTTTAAGACCATCCCAACGAGAATCATCAGCAACACGATTATAATTGATGGTGACTCTCACTTCGCCATCCATCGATAAAAACTTGTTATAGCCTCTTTTGTTAATATTGCCTTTCGTGAGCGCGCCATGCTTGTAAGCCTTTTCCAGCCTGCGTATTCCCTTCTCCCGGTTATAGGCATCTTTCTTTGCACGGTCATCAGTATAGCCGACCAAGAGACGGCGTCCGCCTCCTTTGTCATATTCAACCATCTGGCAGTCGCGCCTGGGCTGTTCCAGTATCCAGTTCTTGACCTGCTGACTTTCATTCTTTATCTTCGCACCTATTATATACTTGTAGCCGTGCGATTCAAGTTCCGCTATGTTGGCATTGTTCATCAGACCGGAATCTGCCACCACAACGAAGTTTTCCAATCCGTATTTGCTTACAAACTCGTTTATCGTCGGCAGCATCGTGTGACCCTCATATTTATTGCCTTCATGGATGCAATAGGCAAGCGGATAACCACCAAGGCTGACAAGCAGTCCAAGTATGATTTGAGACCTATAGCTCATTTTGCAGGCTGAAAAGTGTCATGCCATTCGATATATACACATGTTTCGCCCATTCAAGATACCTTCAGCACTAAATTGACGATTCACATTGCTCAATAGCTCATTTTGCAGG
>NZ_LT965945.1:0-1870 GCF_900241015.1 Metaprevotella massiliensis
TGGGTAAGGGCTTGAACGGCGATTTCCAATCCTACAAATACAACGGCAAGGAACTCGAACGCCAAATCGGTCTCGACATATACGACTATGGGGCAAGACGCTACGATGCCGCCACCTGCCGCTTCACAACGATGGATCCGCTGGCGGAGAAATATTACTCCACAAGTCCTTATGCGTATTGTGTGAATAATCCGATGCGGTTTGTTGATACTGATGGGAAAAAGATTAAGCCTATTTTATATATAAATAATAGTAATGATCCGACAAGCTATTATAATAGCCCAATAAATTTTAGAAACGCAATGTTTATGTTTGCTAAAACCTCTTTTGGCAAGCAGGTCATAGCAGACCTAACCCCTAAGGGGTCACATTTATTTGGAGTAGCGGGGAATGGAAAATATGCAGAGTTCAACTTGGTGTTACAAGAAGAGCAGATTTACGATCAACAAACAAGGACTGCAAAATTTCACGTTGGGAATCATTGGATTGCTGCTCAAACACAAATGGGTGTGGACGATTATGGAAGACCTAAGTTCACGATAATATTTGATTTGGATTATTCAGAAGCAGAGTTGGTTGAAACCATAACACATGAATTTACAGTTCATTTATCTAATATTTATGACATCTTTGATGCGTATTTGAGAACAGGTAATTCCGATGAGTCCAAACGAATTTGGAATCGTTATACACAAAGTGAAGAACATGAAAATTTACGGGAAACAGACAAAAAGAAACAATTACGTGGTACTATAAATTACAATAACACAAGAGACGAACTTATCAAAAAATATCCGGATTTGAAAGAAACTTTTTATAATGCAAGGAAATAGTATGAGAATTTGTAAAATAATAATGGCATCGTTTTTCATTCTTCTGTTTGTAGGATGTGGTAATTCTGTTAAGAGGACAAAATTTTATCCTTCAGACTGGACGAAAGAGTTCGTCACGATGTATAGCGATGACACAATATTTATTTATAAAGTTGACCGTGAAAAAATACAGTCAAAACTTATGATAAAATTATATAAATTCCAAGGTAATTATTACACCGATGACATGGGGGAGGATAGAAAAATGGTAATGTCAAACAGTATGGAGTTTGACACACTATATAGTGATGACATGAACTATCTCCCTCACAGGATAATAGTTGAGAATGCCGGCAACAATTTAATGTCATCATCTATATTTAATGAAGACGTAAACACATATTTGGAATTAAAGTTGGTTTATGATATCAACTATGACATAAAATATATTCAAGACTGGAGTCCGTATATCACATACACGCCTGTCCCAGAATAATATTCACATTGAAAAAATGAATAGACACTATGAAGAAAATTAAAATATCAATAGTATTGTGTGCAATAATGACATTATGTGCATGTAATGATACTGTAAATACAAAGTTATACCGACCATCAAATGGTGCTGAAAGTATTTCCGTAATAGAAGACAGAGATACCATATCAATATGTGAAGTGGGACGCGAAGACAGACAAGAAAAACTCTTATGGAAATTTTATAAAAAAGAACAGTATTATTACCTTGCCAATTCTGATGGGAAAAGAATACTTGTAATGTCGAACTATTTAATGTCTGGCGCAAATGATGCAAAAACCGCCTTGTATCAAGACAATAAAACAAATATTGGAAATAAGGAGGCTTCTGTAATAGAATCGGCATTGCTTTCAAACGATACCATGACTTATAAATACGGAAATGTGTCAGGAAATAAAATGGGTCTATAACGTTTCATGTGGGTAATCGAGTTTTAATCCACCTGTTACGAAGTAGACCATATACTTAAAGTTTTCTGTATTGACAAATCCTCTTGCCCTCTTTTTAGCGAGTTGTATTTGTG
>NZ_LT965946.1:0-2692 GCF_900241015.1 Metaprevotella massiliensis
ATGGAAAATTCCATACAAGAAAAAGTACGAATGAAATCAGCTTTTACTTCTTATCATACACCAGATCACGAACTTGATGCTTACTATACAGGAAAGGTAGGAAAACTGTCTGTGGACATTAATGGCTCCTATTTTCGAAGTAAGCAAACAAAGACACAGTCCAATGAAGAATATAGCAGTATTTTAGGACTGCAATTTATAGATGTAAATAATATTGTCAGAAATAAAATGCTGGCAGGAAAAATCATTTTAACATATCCAATATGGATAGGAAAATTGAATTTGGGATCTGAATATTCTGATGCACAGAGTGAAGCCAACAATAACAATGTGCAAAGAATTCTTGAAAATACAAATACAAAGATAAAAGAGAAAAACATAGCAGGATTCTTTGATTATAGTATATCAATAGGAAATGTACATGCTCGTGCTGGATTAAGGTACGAACATGTTGTTTCTGACTATTTTTCTAATGGTATCTGGCAGAATGAGGCTAGTCGCAAATACTCGGATTGGTTCCCAAATGTTTCCCTATCATGGAGTAAAGGAAAATGGCAAGCTCTAATAGGATACAACGCAAAGATAATAAGACCATCTTATCGTAATCTTTCAAGCTGGATGCAATACGATAATCGCTATGAGTATCAAGGTGGCAACCCTCTTCTTCGTTCAGCAAAGATACATTCAATTGATTTGACTGCTAAACGAAATTGGTTAACGTTTACGGCTGGTTATAAATACACGAAGAATCAAGTTGCCTATGTGATGCATCCCTACAAGGGTGATATTTTTTTAAAGACTTATGATAATATAGACCAAATTCAAAATTTATATGTAATGGTATCAGCTTCGCCAAAAATAGGTTTTTACCAACCTATGTATGAAGCGAGTGTTACAAAGCAATTCTTTGACGATAATGAATTCGGTGCTGGACTATCTCTTAATCGACCTCTATATTCTCTTCGAATGTATAACCGTTTTGTTATTCGGAAGGATTTTACCTTCAGTGTTAATATTTCTTATTATTCATCGTATGCTAATAGCCTTAGCGTTTATAAAGAAAGTGGTTCTTTAGACCTGAATATCTATAAGAGTTTCTTTAAAAATAAATTGGTCTGCAATATTTGGGGACGTGATTTACTGAATACCCGAAAGAGGAGATATACAATGTATGGTATTAACAGTATGTTTACAACCAATCAAGATATGGATACTCGTTCTTTTAGTATAGGCATTCAATATAATTTCAACATCACTAAAAATAAATATAAAGGCACTGGTGCTGGCAATGAAGAAAAGGGACGATTATAAATTATTGCTGTCCGCTAAAACTTTTTTTTGAACATAAAATTAGGGCCGGATTCCTCGCTTGGAATTCAGCCCTTTTAGTTAGGGTCTGCTAATTAGGGTCTGCTAATTAGGGTCTGCTAATTTATTTTTATTGCTGTCCGGTAAAACTTTATTAAACAAAATAAATTAGGGTTGGCACTTCTCACGAGGCATCAACCCTTTTGGTTATCTTTGTTTTTGCTAAATAAAAAACATAACCACGAGCAAAGATAGTCATTTTACCGGACAGCCGGTCTATAGTCAAGTATTAAAGTTACTTGACAAGGAGAAAATTCTTAAAATAAGCCATGAAACCAAAGGAAGCGAGGCTTATGTGAAGCGTTTTGACGGTTACCAACATCTCGTCGTAATGTTGTTCGGCATACTCAAACACTTTGATTCTCTGCGCGAACTTGAGACAGGCATGAAGGCGGAGGCTCACAAGCTCGGACACCTCGGAATGAACTGTCTGGTTCGTCGCAGTACGCTTGCA
The DNA here is from genome assembly GCF_900241015.1 of Metaprevotella massiliensis. Lineage (NCBI taxonomy): Bacteria > Pseudomonadati > Bacteroidota > Bacteroidia > Bacteroidales > Prevotellaceae > Metaprevotella > Metaprevotella massiliensis. Next base: position 1,823 of record NZ_LT965946.1, read on the forward strand.
GAAGCCAATATACGCCGTCCTCAGGAGTTCTTTGCAAGTGTCTATGCATATCTGCTGGAGAAGTTTGCGAAGTTTTTAGCGGACAGCCGCCCTGCCAAGAGTTATAAGGGGCAGACGCACGAACCTAAAGACTGGGAGAAGCTGCTTTACATGATGGATTCCACCACAATAACGCTCTTTGACAACATACTCAAAGGGGTTGGGCGGCATCCGAAATCAGGCAAGAAGAAAGGTGGCATGAAAGTGCATACGGTTATGAAATATCATGTCGGCGTGCCGATGGTGGTGCACCTCACATCCGCCGCTAAACACGACCATTACCTGCTAAAAGAGGTGCATCTGCCAAAAGATTCCACTTTGGCAATGGATCGTGGTTATGTCGACATAGCACAACTCCAACGTCTTACAGAAGAAGGCGTTTGCTACGTGACCAAAATGAAGAAAAACCTTAAGTATGAGGTACTTGAGTCCGTTATGTATGTCAACACAGAGGGGCTTGTGGCACATATTGACCAAAAAGTACGTTTTACAAGAGGGGAACTCATCCATGAGGCACGAAGGGTGGAGATATTTTATGCGAGCAAGAAACCAGTTGTGCTATTGACCAACAACTTTGACCTCACGGTTGGGGATATTGCTGAAATTTACCGCTTAAGATGGGCTATCGAATCATTATACAAGCAACTTAAACAGAACTTCCCACTTCATTTCTTCCATGGGGATAGCGTAAACGCCATACAAATATATTACTGTCCGCTAAACATAGAAATCCTCATTCCAACTCATTGAGACACAATAGTTCGGATAACAGCATGTTAGTGACAAGCCCCCTTATTCATTTTCTGTTACCTCCGGTGGCGATTCAGCCGC
>NZ_LT965947.1:0-1551 GCF_900241015.1 Metaprevotella massiliensis
CGCATGTCCACAGGAGTGCAACAAACCCGAAAAACATTTGTTTCGTTGAGTACAAACATAAGTTTTTCGGGCAAAGGTAGTAAGGCAGGAAGACCACGCAAAGGCGGCTAATATTGGATGCTTACGGTTCAGGTGGCGCTTTTTGCATCTCCTTTGCAAGGAAATCAGACCTATAGCTCATTTTGCAGGATGGAATCCTCCTTAACTACCGATATACACTGGTGTTCTCAGCAATTCAAACGTTTCAGAGATGTTTCGACCTTTGAAATCGTTCAATAGCTCATTTTGCAGGATGCAATATAGCTTAATGTTCGATAAACACTAACTTCGCTGGTATTTGAAAAGCCAAAAAGCGAAGTTATAATGAACAAGAAAAAATGCCCAGTGTGTAAGAGTAAACACACCGTGAAAAACGGAGTGCGTCATGGAAAACAACTGTATTTGTGTAAAGATTGTCATACTCAGTTTCGGCCTGGTATTAATGTATCCGAGGACGAATTATGGCGAGTATATCAACAAGAAAAACAAACCATATCCGAGTTATCGTTACGATTTGGTATTAGCATCGCAACTGTCAAGCGTAGACTACATAACATCAAGCGAGAATGGGTGCAACCCCCACTTTCAGGAGGAGGTTTTGTTCATTTGGACGTTACCTGTTGGGGACGTGGTTTTGGTGTCATGCCAGGTCTTGATTCTGCTACAGGTTGCCCTTTGTATATGTCCTTTGTGAAGAACGAAACCGTAAAAGACCATGAATATGCAGTGAGCAGCATCGTGAGCCGTGGCTATACCATTGAGGGAATTATTATAGATGGGAAGCAAAGTTTGTTTAAGACCTTCTCAAGCTATCACATACAAATGTGCCAATTTCATATGAAGCAGATTGTCAAACGCTATCTTACCCTGAATCCTAAGATGTTATCTAGTAGGGAACTGAAATATTTAGTGGGTAAACTTCATAGAAGTAATGAGGCTGATTTTGTGCAAAGTTACCAGGACTGGAAAGTGAAATGGAAGAATACTATAAACCACAAGAGCCTGCATAAGGACGGAAAGATGCACTACACACATCAGCGTTTAAGGTCGGCGATGAACAGTCTAGAGTTTTACCTTCCTTACCTCTTTACATATCAGCGAGAAGACTGCAAGGGTATGCCGAATACAAACAACAAGATTGAAGGCACATTCACTGACTTAAATAAGAACTTAAACAACCACAGTGGACTAACAATGGAGAACCGCAAGCGGTTCATTTCTGGGTTTTTCTTGGCATTAGCAGAATCTCTAAGTATGAAAAAGCAGGAGCCGCGTTGATAGCAACTCCTGCCCATACTTGTCAATCTGCGCAGTTCTATTCCTTATGAAGTTGCTCCCCAGCAGAGCTTCACTACGCTTCAAACAGCAAACCAAAGGTACAATATGTACCCCAGTTCGGGATAAGAAATAGTTCATAAAAAAGTTGATAGTCTCACAAATATTTTGTATCTTTACAGTTGATTTACAACAAGTTACAAATATATTTGATATGACTACCGATTACAAAGTTAC
>NZ_LT965948.1:0-1164 GCF_900241015.1 Metaprevotella massiliensis
CCGGCAGCCGTCACATGGTCAATGCCGGTGGTCATGGTTGTGAAGTAACCCGTGGTGGGGTTCGCCATCTCGATACCGGTTTTGCTGGAATCATACGCCGCGCCATCTCCTTTCAGGTTGGGGCATTTGCTAAACATGTCGTAATGTCTTTTTGCCTTGCCGCCCACGCTCCAATCATCGTTGCAGTAGATGGTGGTCAGGGAGTTGCAGCCACTAAACATGCGGCTCATATCGATAACGTTTGCAGTATTGAAGCCGGTCAAGTCGAGCGATGCCAGGGAACTGCAGTTCCAGAACATACCTTGCATTGTGATAACGTTTTCGGTATTGAAGCTGCTCAAGTCGAGCGATGCCAGGGAACTGCAGTCCTCGAACATTTGGCTCATATCGGTAACGTTTGCAGTATTGAAGCTGCTCAAGTCGAGCGATGGCAGGGAAATGCATTTATAGAACATGCACCACATTTTGGTGACCTTTTCTGTATTGAAGCCGGTCAAGTTGAGCGATGTCAGTGAACTGCAGCCCGCGAACATGCTGTTCATATCGGTAACGTTTGCAGTATTGAAGCCGGTCAAGTCGAACGATGCCAGGGAGTTGCAGAAATAGAACATGCTGTTCATATCGGTGACCTTTTCTGTATTGAAGCTGCTCAAGTCGAGCGATGCCAGGGATCTGCAGCCCCCGAACATGCCGCTCATGTCGGTAACGTTTGCTGTATTGAAGCTGCTCAAGTCGAGCGATGCCAGGGAGCTGCAGACATGGAACATGAGACTCATGTCAATGACGTTTTCGGTATTGAGGTTTCGTATGTCCTTGATGTCCTGCAATTTCATGCATTTTTGGAACCAAAGGCTGGTGGAGGTGGGGCGGTAGTCGGCAAAGGACGCATCGAACACAGCGTGCTTGATCTTTTCCTGAGGGGCATCGTCGGTTCCTGCCCAGCCAGGAGTCGCACCTGTTGTTGGCATGTCGTACTTGGTTCCCGGACGTGTGCTGCGCAGGTTGTCGTAGTAGAATGTGAGCGTGAAGTCGGCCTTGGTTAATACGGCGTAGGCCTCTTGTGCTGCCATGGGCAGGCTGCCCGCGGTCGCCACGAGGGCGACAAGGAGTGAAAATAAATGCTTTTTCATATCTGTTGGTTATTAAGTAAATAATTCTGTCTGA
>NZ_LT965949.1:0-3148 GCF_900241015.1 Metaprevotella massiliensis
AAAGACGGCTAATATTGGATGCTTACATAAAGGTACAAAAAAAATATGGAATGGCAAAGCCCGTGCTTGTGAAAGTTCGGGCTTTGTGATATGTTAAAAGAGGGTGTGCCAATTTTGACACACCCCCCTATTAATTTTTCTTTTCCCTATGTAACTCCTTACGCAACCCTTCCAAATCAGCTTCTACCCCATCTTTAGACACCAATGAGTCTTTGGGCAGCACGGAGTAGTTCTTGGCAATATTCTCCTTCTTTCCACTGAACCACTCGCCGAAAGCTGTTTGGAGGAAAGAGTCACCATCAAGGTTATCTTTCTTGTTATACCTTATTATATTAGTGACGAACTGTTTCAACTCAGCATTGCGTAGTTTCTTATTCAATGGAATGCCCAAATCCTTGTTGGCAGATACCTGGCCAGTTTCAATAAACAGTTTGACAACGTCGCATACTTTTTCTACATCTTCTACAGGAGTACCAGCAAGTGAGAATACAAGCATAGTGTACTCTTCTGTATTGGTCAGTCGCCTCTTTCGTTCTTCTTCCTGACATCGCTTGATTTCTGCTTCAAGGTTGAGCAGATGATCCCGTCTTTTCAGCACGTCCGATACATTTGCAGACAGAATATTGATTTCACGCATCCGTTTCTCGTTTTCGAGCATTAGGTTCCGTTTAATCTCTGCAACCTGTTGGTCAACCAATGTCTGTACAACCGCAGGAATTCGCTCTTGAAGAACTGTCAAAATAGCATTTGTATCAGTTTGTGGAATTTGTTTCACCGCTTCCATGATAGCCTCAAATTTGGCATCAGGAAGGGAACCCTCCTGCGAATTGACACGAAACTTTTTCATCTCATCGTCCAAAGAGACTAACATCCCAGTCTTCTCATCTATCTCTGTCTGATAGAAGGATGTGTAGTACAAGACAACAATCTTATAGAGAACAACCACAGCCGCTGCACCATAGAAATACGGAATATAAGAAGACCAGTCAAACTGGGCTTTGTCGAGATTAGCAAAAGCACCAATGAAGACCATTGCCAGGACAGCAGTTATTGTCAATGCTGCAATAATCCAAACTATCTTCTCTATTATTTTGAAAAACTTCACCATGATTTATGCGCTATACAAGAATGATTATAAATCCAAGCTGTCCTCTTTGAGTAAGAAGTCGAAAAGACCGATTGTGAGTATTCCCTCCTCGTTTCGACGAGGCATAATGTGGTCTTTCACAATAATCACCTTCTTGAAAGAATCATTAATGTTTGTAAGTGGGCGAGATTCCTGTATCTCTTTCTCCCTGTCAGGGATGGACAAGGCTGACTGCACATAATATTTCTTGCTGCCGAGGCTGGCAATAAAGTCCACTTCAAGTTGAATACGAACCCACTTGCCATCCTTGTCCTGCTTCTTTATTTCAACCATTCCGACATCAACACTGTAACCACGTACAAGTAATTCATTGTAGATGATATTCTCCATGATGTGCGTTTCCTCTTGTTGACGCATATCTAAGATGGCATTTCTCAGACCTATGTCAGAGAAATAGTATTTGGATAGCGTATTGATGTATTTCTTACCTTTTATATCGTAACGTATAGCTTTGTTCAGCAGGAACGATTCGGACAGGAAGGTGAGGTAATTGGAAATCGTCTGACTGCCTATGCTTACATTCTTAACACTTTTGAAAGTATTCGACAATTTAGTCGGATTGCATGGAGCACCTATAGATGATGCCAAAATAAGCACCAACTCACGGAGTTCATTATCATTCTTGATTTTGTGTCTCTCAATAATGTCTGCCAAATATACAGTTTCAAACAAGTCCTTCAGATAGTTTATCTTTTTTTCTTCGCTCTCAAAAGATTGGATGAGCGGCAGACCACCATAGGTATAATATTCACGCCATGCATCCTGCTTGTCACCGCCAACGGCAGAATAAAACTCCGCAAAAGACAATGGGTTAACATGAATAGCCTCTCCTCGACCACGAAATTCCGTAGGAATGTCTGATGATAGGAAGTGAGAGTTACTGCCTGTCACGTATGTGTCAGCATTATCAATATGCCGGAAGCTGTTCAACACATCAACAAACTCATCCATCAATTGCACTTCATCAATAATGATGTAATACAGCTCCTTGTCCTTGATTTTGTCATGAACAAAATGGAGCATTACGTCTGGATTTCTCAGCTTTTTGTTCATGCGGTCTTCAAGGTCAATGCGGATGATGTGGTCATCAGCCACCCCATTATCTAATAAGTAGTGATAGAACAAGACGTTCAGCAGATACGACTTGCCACATCTGCGGATTCCTGTTACAACTTTGATAAAGCCATTTTGACGGCTTTCAATTAGTTGTTTTAGATATCGATCTCTTTTAATCTCCATTGCCTGTGTTAAATTTTTGCCAATCTTGGCATTTTTTTCGGGGCAAAGGTAATGATTTAAATCCTATTGCACAAGGTTTACATTAAAAATCTGCCAATTATGGCGCTTTTTTAATAAAACAGCGCAAATTTTGGCTTGCTATCACATATGTAAGATTAAGTTATAAGTCCAAAAATAATTGAGTTATAGCTCAATTTTGCCATGCACCTTATCCTTTATAACCCATATACCTTCTTTTTCGACCACCTTCACGAGAAAGAATACTCATCTTCTTAATTTAAGCCCAATCACTTTCTATTGTTCTATTTGTTATTTTAACCTTTTCCGAAATCTTTCCCGAAGTCTTTTCCGAAATGCCCTTTGCGGATAAAAACGGATTAGCAATAATCAATTCAGATAATTCACTGACGTTCAGGCATTTCTTTTACGCCACTTTTACGCCATCTATTAGGGCATTTGTCTTTTTAAGAGCGTATTACTCATATTACTCATATTGATATAATCTGAGCAATAAGTCTATAAAACATGAATTATAGCCCTACATATTACTCGTATTGGCAAGTAATATCTCTCCTACATTAAATATCTGCCAATGTTGATGTTTTATCTTGCGCTTTTCTCTTATATATGTTCAATCATTAGTGTCCCGTTAAAATCGGGACCAGTTAAATATTAATCAAATAACCCAGGAAAGAGGGGACAATCGAGTTCTTTGACATTATTGAAATCAGTCCTTTCGAAGAGATCAACGAGTGGTGTCTT
>NZ_LT965950.1:0-4618 GCF_900241015.1 Metaprevotella massiliensis
TTGATGCCGTGCGCGACTCCGAAGCAAAGGCGATGGCAGATGCCGCCGCGAAGGAGCTCGAGGCCGAGAGGAAAATCAATGAGGCCACGGCAAAGAAGGTGGCAGAGAAGAAGGCCGCAGAGGCTGCCGCGAAAGCCGAGGCAGAGGCAGAGGCTGCGGCAAAGGCAGAGGAAGCACCTGCTGAGGAAACCCCTGCAGAAGAGGCTCCGGCAGCGGAGGCTCCGGCAGCGGAAGCCAAGACCGAAGAGGCTCCTGCCCAGGAAACCCCTGCGGAGGCTTAGGGGCCTTTCCCGTGCAAGTGGAAGTTGGAAATCGGAAATATTGATTTTGAACATCTGTAAAAATAAAGACGGTGGGGTATTCCATAAAACACTCCGCCGTCTTTGCTTTTTTAAACACAGACCGGTCATAAATAAGGAGAACCACTGTGGTGGCTGCGGGCATACTGCTTGACTGTAAACCGGTTTGCACTTTGATGCCGGCAGTAAAGCAAACTCGCCGTATTTGCCGACCAAACTCGCCGTATTTGCCGACCAAATTCGCCGTATTTGCTGACCAAACTCGCCGTGTTTACATTCTGGTTGACTACAAACCAGGTTGCGAATGGCGCATCACGCTCCTGCAATGAAAAGAAAACGTAATAAATACCATTCTTTTGCAACAATGTGTGTGTTAATATTTTCTAAAAATCGAAATATTTTGCCGAAACATGTAAGTATTTCCGATTTTATTTATATCTTAGCCATGTCTTTCGGAATTTTGTTTGACATCTTATGCGGCCTAAGTCAATTGAAATTTCTTGCATGACAAATTACCGCGCGATGTATCGTTGCTCAATACTTATGAAAATTATTAAATCAAAGTGCTGCTGAATTAAAGATAATGAAAAACTCCCCAGTAATTATTTACAAGGAATATATTAGTTCCGTTTTTCTAATTGTACTGCTCATGCATGGACATTTGAGCCGAGCACAAGTTACAGTCAATCGCGAATGTAATCTTTTTCGTGCAGGTGATGTGACTCTCAAAAAACAGATTAAATACGAGAATCTTGGCAGAAACGGCAAGTCTGTACTATGGGATCTCGGAAACATTGAAGTGCTCAACGATAAATATCGTGTGAGTTTCAAAGAACAAGAAGCTTTTCCATCCCGCATGACCGAAATCCAACATGGCACGCGTTACTATTATGATGTGCGTAATGACTCTGTGCTACAAATTGGTTTCGAAAACAACACAACATTGATGAATTATGATTATCCGGAAATCACAATGAAATATCCAATGCAATATGGCGACTCAATTTCCGGTATCTTTCATGGCCGAGGTCTCTACTGTGACAAGGCTGCAATTAGGATGTTCGGAACTTACAAGACCTCCACAGATGCCTTTGGTACGTTGATACTTCCGGATGGTGACACATTACGTAATGTGTTGCGCGTACATACCGAGCGCATCATGTCAAATCTGTATTATCCGGTTGATAGCCTTGAAAACATTACATTTGGTAGATGTTTTTCTGCTGACAGCATAAACAAATATCTTGATTGCGGATTAAATGTTTACAAGACAGATATATACAGATGGTATGCTCCGGCTTGTCGTTATCCGGTAGTTGAGACAGTAAAAACTGTTGGAGAGGGAATGGGAAATCCTGTTATAGTTACAGCTTTTTATTATTCACCATCTGATCAAGAATTTCTCACTTTTGATGAAAATAATAACAAAGTGAAACAAAAAATGTTATATTGTGGAAATGGAGATTGTTACGGTGATAAAACAAGGCCAAACAATTTGGATTACAATATATTCATAAACAGAGACGAAACAGAGATTCGCTTGGAGTATATTTCACAAAAAGAATCAAAAGTGTTATTAAGCCTATATACAATTAGTGGAATGTGCATATTTAATAAAGAAGTAATGGGTAATTCTTATGATGGCATATCTATTGAAAAAATAAATATTGGTTCTTTGAAACCTGGAGTTGTAATACTTGACATTTGTGTCGATAATCGTCATTATTGTGAAAAAATAATCAAACATTAACAATCATGGTTATGAGAAAAAAAACATTGCTGTTTATTTTATTTATGATAAATGTCTGCACTTCATGGGGACAATTACGTCCTGTCAAGAATATGCAGACACCGGAAGCAGCAAGTTTGGGATTATATGGGCAAATTCCCGTCAGCCATTATACCGGTATTCCGAATATTTCAATTCCTTTATATGATGTAGAAGTAGGAGACTACAAACTACCCATAAGTGCAAGTTATCATCTTTCTTCAGTAAAGCCCAACACCCCTTCCGGGATAATGGGGCTTGGTTGGAATCTTATGGCAGGAGGGCAAATAACCAGAACTGTGCGTGGCATTATGGACGAGAAGGTGGACAAAGAAGGTGTTGGTCATGGATTTTATTATCATGCTTCAAAATTGAAGGGAATGAAGAACTCTGATTTCAAGACTTATACAGAGAAAAAGATGAGGGATGAAAAAGGGGGCAGTGACTGGTTTGAACTAACTCCCGATGAATTCTCATTCAATTTCTGTGGCTACAGCGGTACTTTCTATTATAATGAAAACGGAGGGTGGACAGTTGTCTCTGACGATGACATTAAAGTGGAATTCACGCCAGACAACAAAGGATTTATCAGATGGAAAGATTTGAAAAAAAAATTCCTTAACTATGAGAAGTGGACTGGAAATTTTGATAAAAACTGTTTCTTCAACCAATTCACGCTTATTACTCCGGATGGTGTGAGATACACGTTCGGAGGTTATGATGCCACAGAATACAGTATTCCTTACTATCTGCGTGCAAATGCAGATTTAACACCAACTACTTGGAAACTTAAAAATATAACACTGCTAAACGGACAAAAGATAGATTTTGTTTATGAATCATATATTGCATGTGACATTCGTTATGTGCCACGTTATTATGGAACATACAACAAACCCACTACTGTTCCAAACCGTTATATAACCAATTTCTCTGCTTATACAGGTTTTCTATTGTTCTCAACCTGTCTTTCAGAAATTCACACATCTACGGAAGACATATTTTTTAACAACGAAAATCAGTGGCATGCAGGAATCAAAAATCTTATGTACAAAGACCGTTTCGCACTATACAGAAAAATTCCAAAAAAAAACTATGACATTAGCGATGACTGCTTCAACATAAAATCGTATGACGAAGCCTATGCTGGGTTTATGCAGCCTTCTCTATTATATTTCTTAATTGATATAAAAGCAAATAGCGAGCAAGATTATAACAGAATAACAGATATACAAAACCGAATTATCGGTACGTTGAAATCGAAATCATTATCAAAGATTGAAGTATATTCCTATAATGAAGAACTGAAGAGTAAAATAGAATTTGAATACACTGATAATTTGGGTTCCGGAACAGACCAAAATACAAGACTGAAATTGAAAACCATAACGTTTGGCAATAATAATGTTGACAATAACGACCGAATTGTTTATAGATTTAACTATGACAAGACAAAGATGCCGTATGCTGGTCTTGCAAGATGTTTTCCCTTGACAGATTCATGGGGATATTATAATGGAGGCACCGAAAACTTTTCAATAAATCCATCTTTTTATATAAAAAGTACAATACCTTCAATGGCAAAGGCAGAAACTTTGACAGAAATAATATACCCGACAGGAGGAAAAACACGTTTCGTCTATGAAGGTAATGATTATTCGTATGTGCAGACAAGGGACAACAACGGCAATGTTTATTTGGATGAAGGGGACAAAAAATATGTCGGATTGAGGATTTCCGAAATAAAAACTCTTGATGCAGATGATAATCTTATAAACAAAAAGAAATATCACTATTCAAAGGCTGTGGATGGCAAAAGCAGTGGCATACTGAATAGGAAACCATCTCTCAGTCTGTTATATACAGTTAACAAGACATGGAAACTTGAGGTAAAATCAACGGAAGGGTATGGCACGCCTGTCACAAACATGAGTTCTCCGGATGTAGGCTATTCATGGGTAATAGAGGAAATACAAGGTAAGAACGGAGAATGTATGGGATATGTGAGATACAGATATTCAAACTATGACAACGACATCAAAGATGTGGCGCACACCGATGATGATTATAGTTATTTCACAGCAGGCGGAAGGTCTGAAGCAGACCCGTATGCCAGTCGTTCACTGGAACGTGGCAAACTTATATCAGAAGAATATTTTGATGCTTCATGGCATAAAGTACGTGAGAAAACATATGTTTACAAGGCATTGTCTTCTGATCATATTGTAACGCCATATCAACAATTTATACGGGTTAAGAACGAATACAACAATGACGAGTCTTACTTTTTCGGATGGCTTCACTATACTTATATATATCATTACAATTTGATGTCGGTAAAAGATGTTATTTACGAAAAAACAGGTAAACAAGACATTGCCTATGAAGAGATAAAAGAGTTTAAATATAACAAGAATAATTTGGTAACAATAGTTCGTTAAAATTTGAGTATATGGCTACGCAGCCTTAGGCTGCCAGCCAATGAGTTCTTTGACAATCTTACTAATTAAAGTTCGGTTCGGTCGGCATCGGGACATGTCGAAAATTAATT
>NZ_LT965951.1:0-1141 GCF_900241015.1 Metaprevotella massiliensis
AGAGCTGTGCTTCTCAAAGCACGCAGAGCAGGATGGCACAGACAATCGCCAGCCAGAAGAGAATGCTCAGCAGCGTAAATGCCACTTTCAGAATTACCCTGACTATAAAGCGTAGTATCAGAAAACCAGTAATGACTGAGACGACAGTTACGACTTGTGGCGTTACGATTTTCGAGATAAGCCAAACGACACCAATAACGATAGAAAGCAGGATTGCGAGTTCGATGAAGCGTGTCCAACCGAAGCGGCGGACTTGCTTGGGAGAATTCGGCTGCTGCTTGTTCTTATCGGTTTTGTTCGATGCGTCTGCCTTGATGAAGGCAGGTGTGTGAACGATTTCGTTAAGCCGTGAGGACAATGGAAGCTCGCTTCTATTGTCTCGGCGAGAAATAGCACTTTTAAGAACGTCTTGATTCATGATGATTGTATTCATATCGGAGCTTTTTATAGTTTCAAGAGCAGTTACAAGATGCGCAGACTACACACGAGTTGTTGAGAGCTATGCTCGAAAAAAGACAAGTGTTTGAAAAAACTCTTGGCGTATGGAGTGGAGCGTTTATCTTGGCTCTTGACACTACAAAAGCTCCAGATGGTGCTACATCAAGTCATGTTCTCACCGCCTACGGTTGGCAGACCATTGACCTCAATGAGCAGAACGATTGTTCCTGTCAATTCGGTGTAGAGTTTCTCATACTCAGGACTTGCACCGAAGTCATCTGACAGCTCATACTTGTCGAAAACGCTTTGCACAGCCTTATTCTTCAGAAGCATTGGTGTTAGTCTTTCGGGGAGTGGAGAGGGCAGTTCTTTCTCGAACTCATTCTCCAAGACAGACACAAGTGTATCATACTTTGAAAAATGCAGTCCTTGATGCAACACTTCGTTTGCCATACTCTCCGCTTCGGGATGCGAGAAGCCTTGTGCCACTGCATCGCAGTAGGTGGAAAGTGCTTCATCGGCTCTTGCCGTTATGAATGGTTTGTCGCCCAGCAGTTCTGGGAAATGCTCACTGAGATAGTTCTCCAACTTCAGACGGAAGTAAGATAGTTCTTTCTTGGTTTCCATAAATCTTTTATTTTAGGGTTATACGTTTTATTATATTATCAGATGCCCATCGCCTTATTGAACTTGCCGAGTTTGT
>NZ_LT965952.1:0-2857 GCF_900241015.1 Metaprevotella massiliensis
ACTTTTAAAGTCTTGAATCAACTATAAAGGTACTGAAAATCAGACACTTAGCCAAATTTATTTAGTTATGTTTTGTTAATCAACTCGCTCATTTTCAAACAATTATGTGATTATTAACAGAGTATTGTGGTAAATAACGAACTGATTATCACAAGTGAGAATATCCCGAATGAGATATACTATAAATATCCTGCCGATGTATATGATGAAGGGATAAAGCATGAGCAATGGCAAATTGCCAATTGGATGATGAAAAAACATATTCTGTCGCCTGTGTTATGGAAAAGTATTAACGAGGCAGGAACTTCTATTTGGTATCGGTACGACTATGATAAGACAGAAAATGGTGTTGCCTATATAAATAAGGTAAGCATCTCGCACAACTCGTCCGGCAAATACAAAGTTGGATACCGCGTGATAAGTGCAGATTGTTTTGGGAATCCTGTGGAAATTGAGGAAAATGGTTTAAGATCTGTACTTGTATGGTCGTATGCCGGACAGAAAATGATTGCACGGATAGATAATGCAACAAAAGATGAGGTGGAAAAATATCTTAATGGCGAGGATATAACAACATATATTCCCCAGCACAAAGATTATTTATCAATATCATGGGAGGATATAGAGAAAAAATGCAGGAATAAAATGCCGAATGCACATTTCACAATATACAAATATGATGAATTCCTTAGATTAGAATCTATTACTGACCCAACAGGAATGACTGTTTATTATAAATATGACTTTCTTGGGCGATTGCGAGAGAAATATTATTATGAAAAAGGAATTAACCACCTGCCGGTAAAACGTATAATGGAACAGTATGATTATAGATACTGAATTAATTGATATTATAAAAGAAATGAGAAGAATATATTTATACATAATTTTTTCGCTGTTCATGCCTTTGTGTATTTTTTCACAGACTTGGGGGACAAATGATGGGGATATTTCCCTTTATGAAATAGAATATTTCGATGTCGTACCGGATGCTGATTATTCGCCACCTGTGCGGTTATGTAATAGTAACCGTAACAATATTTTCAGGAAAACATTTCGTAGTGTCAATGGGGACAATATTGTTTCCGTGGATTTCTTTGATGACATTGGCCGCAGGTTGGAAACAGTTCAGGTGGGAATAACGCCCGGCAGGCAGAATTTGGTTTCCTACGTTGAGTATGACAACTTGGGGAGAGTGGGAAAGGAGTGGCTTCCCGGAGCGATGCCGTTTTCCACAGACTATCAGAGTAGGGAGGCTTGTATCAACAGTTCAATAGAAACAAATGGCGGGGATGCGGAGCCTCATTCCATCCTGACATACGAGACTTCGCCCATGGGCAGGATACGTGAGGAGTACGGTTCGGGTAACGACTGGCACAAAATGCGAAAGGCTGTATGTTATAACTATATGACAAATGTTGAGGGCAACGACACTCTTGATTGTATTATGTATAGGGTAACTTCATCAATGACAGAGATTGGTGTATTGCCGGAAATAAAATTGGAACGGTCTTATCCCACAGGAAGCATTCATATTACGGCTATATCTGATGAAGACGGCATGAAAGTTTTCGAGTTCAAAGACAGGAAGAAACAAACAATACTGATTCGCAGGATAGGCAGGAAACACGGCCTTCGAACTATTCTTGATACTTATTATATCTATGACCACAAAGGAAATCTGCTTGCGGTTCTTCCGCCTGCCATGACCTCCACTAAAAATGATGCCATTTCTCCGGAAATGTTCTCAAAGTACGGATATGCCTACAAATACGATCGGTTTAACAGACTGTGTGCCAAAAAACTTCCTGGGGCAGATTGGATATTCATGATACGCGACGGAGCGGACAGGATAGTTTACGAATCAGATGGAGAGATGCGTGCCGCAAACAAAAACATATTTCATTTCTATGATGTTTTTGGAAGAGAATGTGTCACGGGAACGTGCAAGGCCGTTAATACAAAATATGTGTATGATGGCATACCGGAAGTCTTGTCATGCAGATATACCGGAGATAACACTCCTTATATGGGATATATTGCAAATTGGTTTCAACAGGGTTCATGCGATATTCTCACAGTCAAGTATTACGACAATTACAGATTTATTAATGATGATAAGAAACCAGGCATTTTTTTGACATCAGCTTGTAATAACAATTCTGTTGGCAACGTAGATTTCATTTCAATGAGCGATTCTCTAACATATCATAATATGAATGGGTTCGGCGAAAGAACGTTCACTCCTCGTGATCTTGTCACAGGCTTTGTCGTGAAACGTATAGACGGCGGAATGTCAGCCGGTTACGACTACCATGTTACCTATTACGACCGTTTTTCCCGACCTGTGCAGACGCATTCCACAAACCATCTCGGCGGTTATGACAGCGACTATTTTCTCTATGATTTTACCGGTGCCGTGCTGAAACACCGTCATTTGCATTCGTCTAAATTTCACAAGAAGATACAAGAGGACTACAACTATTCCTATGACCATGCCGGACGATTGCTAACCGTCACTCACTCTGTTGATGGTAATGCACCTGTGACATTGAAAAACAATTCATACGATGAACTTGGTCGATTGTCGGCAGATGCGGTGAACGGCAATGGAAATCTGCGCACGACCTATACATATAATGTTCGGTCATGGCAGAAAGAGGTTGAAAGCGGTCTCCACTCATACCATCTGTATTACAACGAATCGTCAACTCCGAGATACAACGGTGACATATCCTCCATGGATTGGTTTAAAGGCAACGTCGGAAAATACAATTTCCATTACGATGGTGTTGGTCGTTTGGAAAAGGCCGAATACAAAACCTACGACGGTTCTGAAAACTCCAGATTTAATACT